>JADFSL010000005.1 GCA_022560785.1 Patescibacteria group bacterium | reverse complement strand
TGAGGATAGTGGTGAAAACATAGAGAGTTTTTATGCCGAAATCACCAGTATTGAAAATGTGGAGGAACAATCACTCGTCGGGACATTTCTCAAACGAAACATTCACGCTATCACTCTTTCCCAATCGGGAGAGCAAATTTTTTACCTCACTGGGACTATTGGAGACACTGTTGGAACAATCGCTAACCCAAACGGGAAGCAAAGTTCTAAGGTGTTTTTCTCACCACTTTCTGAATGGACATTACAATGGACAAGTGGTAATACTATTGCTTTTACCACAAAACCGTCTGCTGCCACTCTTGGATATCTGTATTTTTTCAACAAAAGCTCAAAGGTGTTTGAAAAAGTGATTGGTGGGAAAAATGGACTGACAACCCTCGTGAGTCCCGACAAACAATCTTCATTATACTCAGAAAATGTTAGAAACAGTATTACTTTTGGGGTCTTAGATATAGGTGCAGAGGAAGAAACAACGCTACCGGTGACAACGTTGCCAGAAAAGTGTGTATGGAGTATCAATGAGGAGTATGTGGTGTACTGTGCAGTCCCAGACAGTATGATGGGAAGGGAATATCCAGACCGTTGGTACCAAGGTCTGGTGTCGTTTTCAGACAGTATTTGGAAAATAAATACTAAAACGGGAACAGCTGATATGATAATTGAACCTGGGCGTGAGGTTGGGCTAGAAATGGATATAATAACCATGATGCTCACAAATGATGAAAAATATTTGCTGTTTATAAACAAAAAAGACTCCATTCTATGGAGCCTGCGTTTGGGAGAAATGCTACCAACAAGCAATAATTAGGTTATAGAATCACTCATTTCACTATATTCTCTTCCTTTTCTTTCTTCTCTTCCATATTTAAGAACTACTCTTCTCAATTTTCCCACACCCGATGACTCAGTTGAGATTTCGGGATCATCGGTAAACATACTATGAATAATCATCCGTTCATATGCATTCATAGGAGTCATTTCAACATTTGATTTGAACATACGAGCCCTGTCAGCTAATATTGTTGCCTGATCTCGTATCCGTTGTATTTTCTTCTGGTAATACCCATTTACATCAAGCAGAAACTGCATCTCGCTTTCTTTTTCTTGTTTCTTACCCACCATCCGTTTGATTATATGATTGAGTGCCCGGAGATTTTCTCCGTTGTTTCCAATAAGAACTCCTGAATGCTCTGTTTTTATAAGAAATACCAAACGTATATCATCTTCAATAATCTCAACGGTATCAAAACCAATAGTGAGATTGTTTAAAAATTCCTCAATTAATATTTTAGTGTGTTCATTATTCATTGAATGTGCTTGTTTTTGATGGTTTTTCTTACAAACAACTCCTGTCCGATAGCAAACAGATTACTTGTTGTCCAATAAATTGCAATAGCTGCCGATATTGCATATGAAACAAAAAACACTATAAACGGCATGACGTAGCGCATTTGCATATGAAAGCTCCGCGCCAAGTCATCTTTTAATGTTGGATTTGTAGGCCTCTCTTTCATTGGGGGGAGTGCGAGCTTAATCTGAAAATATTGAGTTACCCCAGCAAAGAATGCGATAACAATATTCCGTGCTGATACATCAATAAAACCGAGAAAATCCATGTTTACCAAGCTAGGTTTTGTCACAAATGAATATAATATACTGGTGTCAATTTCAGGGAGTCCTCCTTTGAAAAACACCCAATAAAGACCGAAAATAATGGGAATTTGTATTAGTATGAGCAGAAGCCCAGAAAATGGGTTAATTCCATTTTCCTTATAGAGTGCCATTGTTTTGCGTGCCTGCTCTTGTTTGTCTTTCTCGTACTGCTGTTTGATTCTCTTGAGCTCAGGTTCAAGTAATTTCATTGAAAGCTGTGTTTTTACCGCCTTTATTGAAAGTGGAAAGAGCACTAATTTAACCACTATGGTGAGTAGTATGACCGCGATTCCGACATCCGCAAAGGGTACCACTGATATGAGAAAAATCAGCCCGTTATAGAGTGGTTCATAAAAAAAAGTGTTAAAAAATGAGATCATCACCCCATTCTAGCTCAGCTTGCGGCATTGTTCAATGCGCGCATATTCTACCTCATGATAAGACCCTTCCTTTCTTTAAAAGTTGTGTAATATTGTTTTTTAGTTCAGAAAAAGACAGTTCTGAAATTCCTTTTTTCATAAAAAAAACTGCACTGAATGGTTTTATTGTGTGCAACTCTCTTACAATATGTCTTCCTCTCCTTTTAAGTGTGTTTCGTATTACTGCACTCTTTTCAACTTTTTTAGATACTACAAAAGAAAAGGAAGATTGTTTGTTTTCTGGAGAGAGATGTAATACTAAAGAAAGGTACTGGGTTTTATAGGTGTTTCCTTTATGCAAAATAGTGGTAATTGCTTTTCTCCGTATTGTTTGTGCCACCTTAGGCATGAGAGTGGGGGGGATTAGACAGCGAGCGCTGCTCGTCCTTTATTTCTCCTTCTTTTTATTGTGTTCTTACCACTTGTTGTTCTCTGTCGTACAAGAAAACCGTGGGTTCGCTTTCTTTTTCTTTTTTTGGGTTGGTATGTTTTTGACATATTTGTAGAAAAAATATTGTGGTGTAGATTATTCTTATAACATCTAAATACATCTTTGTAAATAGGTTGTTGTTGGGTTTAGTTATTCACATATTATTAACATGTTATTAACATAATTTTTTATTTTTAACAAGTTTAATAATTTTATATTACCTATATAATAGTAGTCTGCTAATCAATGCCCTTATATAACTGATAGTGTATTTATCTAATATTATTGAGTAGTTTAAAAACATAATGGATAACAAACAATTGTGGGAAAATGTGCTTGTTGATATAGAACTCAATATATCAAAAGCGAATTTTAGTACGTGGTTTAAAGATACTCATATAACTAAATTTGATGCTGGGGTTGTCTATCTTAATGTTCCAAATGAATTTGTTAAAGACTGGCTCTTTAATAAGTATCACAAATTTATTGTAAAAGCACTTAGAGGATTCTCGGAGGGGGTTCGTGGACTTGAGTATGTTATTAAAAAAGATGAAAAAAAGAAAGATGAGAGTTTGGGTAGTGATATAAAATCTGGAACTGTAATTCAAATAAATGGTGAGTTGCCACTTCAAGATTATTATATAAATAAAAATGACAATTTAAATCCACGGTACACATTTGACACTTTTGTTGTTGGTGCTTTTAACGAACTGGCTCACGCTGCGGCGCAGGCTATTGTTCAAAAACCTGGCATTGCATACAACCCTTTATTTATCTATGGAAATGTTGGCCATGGAAAAACACATTTAATACAAGCTGTTGGAAACCAGTTAAAAAAACTTTACAGTGGTAAAAAAGTGTATTATGTGACTTCGGAAAAATTTACTGTTGATTATATTAATGCGGTGCAAACAACAAAAGTAAATTCATTTAAGGAAAAGTATCGCCAGTATGATGTATTGATAATGGATGATATACAATTCCTATCTAATAAAGAAAAAACACAGGAGGAATTGTTTCATTTATTCAATGCGCTGTATGATAATAATAAACAAATTATCTTTTCATCAGACAGGCATCCAAACTATATCCCAAATCTTGAAGAGCGGTTAAAATCCCGCTTTGCTGCTGGTATGATAGTTGATATCCCTCAACCGGAGTATGAATCTAGAATTGCTATTTTAAAATCAAAAACAAAACACAGTAATTTTCTATTATCTGATGATGTTATTGAGTTTTTAGCGGTAAATATACAAGGTAATATTAGAGATTTAGAAGGTGCTCTTAACTCGATTATTTGCCAATCTCAATTAAAAGGGAAGGTACTTACTATACAGGAGATAAAGAATTTAATAAAAAATAACGCGAAGCCTAAAAAATCAATATCAGCAAAAGATGTTATTAAAAAAGTAGCTGACTTTTATAATATTGAAGAAAACAGTATTTACGAAAAAACAAGAAGAAAAGAGGTGGTGAAACCACGGCAAGTGATAATGTATATTTTAAGAGAAGATTTTAGTATTTCATATCCTGCTATAGGTGAAAAACTTGGTGGTAGAGATCATACAACAGTTATTCATTCATGTGAAAAAGTTAGAAATGAATTGAAAGTTGATAACACACTTTCACAAGAACTAAGTCAAATACGAACATTAATAGGTTGATAAATTGTTAATACTATGAATAAAAAATGTTAGTTATTATGTTGGTAAGGTGTTTATTTTTTTGTAAAAAGTAGTAGTTATAAACAAGTGTATATGTAGTGTTGATAAAAATTATTTTATATACACAAAATAAACAATAGTTATAAACATTTTATTAAAAATATTTTCTTCATAATATGATTAGTAATAAGGATTTTTATACTTATTAACATAAAACAAGGAGTATAATAGTAATAATAAAATTATATAAATATAAAAATATGAAAGTAGAGTGTGTAAAAGAAAGTTTAGTAAATACCATTTCAACAGCAGAAAAGATTAGTGGAAAAAATCTTACACATCAAATTTTAAGTTGTATATTACTAACAGCAAAAGGAAAAAATTTAACCATTAGGACAACAAATCTTGATTTAGGTATTGAAATCACACTACCAGTTAAAGTAATAAAAGAAGGTACAGTAGCAGTCTCTGGTTCAGTGTTGTATAACTCAATATCAACAATACAAGGAGATGTGGTTGAACTTGAATTAATTGGAGGGAATTTATCTGTAAAAAATAATACCGGAAAAACACTTATAAAAACTCACAATAATAATGATTTCCCAACAATCCCAAAAGTGAAGGGAGATGTAAGTTTAAAACTAAAAAAAGAAGGTTTTTTACAAGGAATACAATCAGTGTGGTATAGTGCTTCACCATCAACAATAAAACCAGAACTATCAAGTCTTTATATTTACTATAAAGACGGAAATATGGTGTTTGTAGCAACTGATTCGTTTAGATTAGCTGAAAAAACAGTTATAGTTGGATCTATAAAAGAGTTTAACCCTATTTTAATACCTATTAAGAATATACCTGAAATAATTCGTGTATTAGAACAATCAGATGATACTTTTGAAATAACATTAAGTAATAATCAAATAGCGTTTGTGTTTGGTAATATATACCTAACATCAAGAATTATTGATGGTACATTTCCTGACTATAAACAAATAATACCAAAAATTACCACTACTGAAGTTATAGCACTCAAACAGGATTTTTTACTCACACTAAAACACACAACTATATTTTTAGATAGATTTAATCAGGTTGGTTTTAATATTAATAAAACTAAAAAACAATTATTTTTAAGTTCTAAAAACTCAGATATCGGTGAAACAAACACATCACTTTCTACAACAATAACAGGAGATGATTTGGATATAAATTTTAATTTAAAATATGTGTTTGATTGTTTTCAATCAATACATTCAGACAATATATCACTTTCTTTTAGTGGTTTAAGTAAACCACTAATTATACGAGGGGTTTCAGATAATTCGTTTTTGTATTTAGTGATGCCAATGAATAAATAATTTTGAAATGTTCAATATAGCAACATATCTAACCAAATTTAAAAATATAATCCCTCCAAATGCATTTATTAAAGAGGAATGCTCTAAGGTGGTTAATGATGAGTTGGGTGTAGAACTCTCTGGTGATGAAATTAATGTGCAGAGAGGGGTTGTGTATATAAAAGCAAATCAAATAATTAAATCAGAAATTCTACTCAATAAAAATAAGATTTTAGAAAGGTTAAATTTAGAATTAGAAAAATATAATAGAGTTGTGCAAGATATTAGATAAACTGCACTTGTTTACAAATCAACTTTAAATATTGTTTGGTATTCTCCTTTGTTAAATACAGCATCATACCCAATAACTTTAATAGTGTTTTTGCTAGAAAGGCCATCCAAGTTATTTGGTGTAAATGATAGTGAGAATGGATTTGATTTAGATGATCCAACAAATACTCCATTTATAAAAAAATCAGTCTTAGTAAGAGGATATCTACCTGAACTTTTTGCAAATATTGTAATAGATTCCCACCTACTATACACAGTATTTGTATTAAGGTTTGTGATGCTCATTTGAGGACTTAGTTCAGGGAGGTGGATGTCATCATATTCAGTTGGTATTATCACTTCTTGATCAAGATAACTATGCTTTTCTTTCCACTCCTGAACAGTGTATTCCCACAATTCAAATTGAGAATCCTTTTCAGGGTGTGTGGGAACATCACCACGAGGGTTTTTCTTATTTATCCAGTAGAGAATTGAATGGATCTCAGGAACCACCAAATCTGTTTTTACCTCATCTGGAGTATGTACTGTTGCGAGTTTTCCAGAAATACTGTCTATGGTGTATGAAACTCCTCCCCGCCAGAGACCTTTCAGCACTGGTTTTAATTCATCTCTGTTTTCTTCTTTTGGTTTTCTAAATCGTTCATCATTTATAACACTGAGTGCTTCGTGCATAAACTCATTCCATAACGGTGTGATGATAAAACCAGCAACTCTCTTTTCCATTGAACTATTATCATTATTTCCAGCCCACGCTCCAACCGCTAAATTTGGTGTGTATCCAATTGTCCAAGCATCTCGATAATCGTTTGTGGTACCAGTTTTAACCGCAACATCTCTTTGTGCAAAATACAGTGGTGATCGTGCTCCAAACGCAGGAGTTCGTGCATTATTGTCAGAGAGAATGTCCGAAATAATAAGCGCGGTATTTTCAGACAATACCCTCGATGGACGTTGCCTATACTCTTCAATAATATTTCCATTACTATCTTCAATTTTTAAGATTCCAACTGGGGTATTTCTAATACCCTCATTTCCAAATACTCCATAGGCACTCGTGATATCAAGTAGTGATACCTCACCACCCCCAAGAACCAGCGTAAGTCCATAACGATTTGCATCAGTCAAACTCTCTATTCCCATATCTTTTGCAACACGCAATGAATCAACAAGACCGGCCAGGTAAAGCACTTTAACTGAAGGTACGTTGATTGACTGAGCAAGCGCATCTCTGAATGTTACAGGACCTCTGAAAATATTGTCATAGTTAACTGGCGAATAACATCCATCTTCACTTGAGAGGTCATCTGGTTCACAGTCAACCTGAAACTGCGTTCTAACATCAAAAACGACCGTTTCAGGGGTATATCCTTTATTGAATGCAGTTGCATACACAAATGGTTTAAATGCAGAACCCGGTTGACGGTGGGCAAGAGTCACATTAAAATTTCCGTCTATATTTTCATCAAAATAATTCCTAGACCCAACCATAACAAGTATTTGACCTGTTTTAGGATCAATCGCAATCAACGCAGCGTTTTCAGCATTGAACTTTTCTTCATTTTCGGTTGCGTATCGTAGTACTATCTCCTCTGCTTTTTTCTGAAGATTATAATCGAGTGTTGTAGTAACTTTAAACCCCTGTTCTTCAACTGCTCGTTTGCCATACTTTTTTTCTATATATTCTCTGACAAAAAATACAAAATGTGGAGCCAAAATACCCTCATCACGTTGAGGTTTGAATTCAATCTTTTCTCTGATGGCCTCTCCATACTCGTCGTCACTTATAAAACCATTCTCAAGCATTTTAAAAAGCACCAAATCTTTTCTATCTTCTAGTTTATCCACATTATTTCCATACGGAGAGTAGAACGTAGGTGCCTGCGGTAGGGCAGCAAGGTATGTTGATTCACCCAAACTTAGTTCGGCAGCTGATTTATTAAAGAAATTATGACTCGCTTCTTCAATTCCATAAATATTTCCTCCATATGGAGATTCGTTGAGATAGAGCTCAAGTATCGTTTCTTTGGAGAGCTCTTGCTCGAGCTTCAAAGAGAGTGCCCACTCTTTTAATTTTCGTGATATTTTTTTCTCCGAAGTAAGAATTGAATTTTTTACCACTTGTTGAGTGATTGTTGAACCACCTTGGCTAAACTCACGTGCTCCCAGATTGACCAAAATAGCCCTAAAAATAGCGCTTATTTTGATACCGTTGTGATTATAGAAATCAGCATCCTCTATGGCTACAGTGGCATTTTTAATATGCCTCGACATATCGGATAGTGGAATAACGGTCCGCTTAGTATTTTGGTGAACGTCAAATAGAAGTGTCTCACCAGTTCGGTCATATATTTTTGTTGATTGCTCTATCTTTCTTTTCTCAAATGACTGTAAATCAGGAGTTTTGAGGGTAGCTGCCCAGAGAACCAGTGTTCCCATGGTAAAAAAACCCAACATGAGTACACCCCGCACAAGTGTTGTTTGATACCATTTCACCCTTTTTCTGTTCCCATTCATATGTAGTATATGTAATAGTAGCACAGTGCTAATGAATTAAATTTACACTGAAGCACCATTTTTAGCACAACAATATAAAAGAGGCAATAGGTGTGTTACAGTAGGGTATATGTTCGGTCTGGGAATGAAATCAGTTGATACGAGTGAGAAAAAAATCGAAGAACTTCTTACCCGCTCGGTAAATGAGACAATTCAAAAAAACACACTCAAAGAGCTTCTCAAAAGCGGAAAGCGTTTACGTGTGAAGCTCGGCATTGACCCCACAAGCAGTAATATACACTTAGGAAGAGCGGTACTTCTCCTTAAACTCCGCGATTTTCAAGAACTAGGGCACACAATCAGCATTGTTATTGGAAATGCGACTGCTGTTATTGGAGATACATCAGATAAAGAGAGTGAGCGTCCAATGCTTACTGAAGAGCAAGTAGAGGAGTATGCGGGTACCTATTTCAAGCAGATTGAGAGGGTGCTCGATATGGGTGCAGTAGAGAAAAAATACAATGCGACATGGCTCAATAAACTTACCTACAAGGAAATAGGGGAGCATGCTGACCAGTTCTCAGTTTCAGATTTTATAGCACGGGAGAATATAAAAAAACGACTCGATGCAGGCACAAGAATTTCACTCCGCGAAGTGCTCTACCCACTTATGCAAGGGTACGACAGTGTTGAGGTACAGGCTGATGTTGAGATAGGTGGAACCGATCAGCGTTTCAATCTGCTCGCAGGTAGGAAGCTTCAGGAACATTTTGGGCAGAAACCCCAGCAGGTCATGATGCTCTCTATAATAGAAGGACTCGATGGGCGTAAAATGAGCTCAAGTTGGGGTAATACCATCAATATAACTGATAGTCCGAGCGATATGTATGGGAAAGTAATGAGCCTACGTGATGATTTTATTGTTCCATATTTTATATCTGCTACACGCGTAGCAATGAGCGAGGTTAGACAACTTGAAAAGGACTTACAATCAAATACCACACATCCCAGAGATGCAAAAATGAGATTAGCGAGCGCTATAGTATCGCTGTACCACAGCAGTGATTTGGCGTTGAGTGCACAAAATGATTTTACCGAAACATTTAGTAAAGGGGGTGTACCAGCAGATGCAACAAAAATAGAAGTTCAAAAAGGAACAACACTTTATGACGCAATCTCAAGCACAGTGGGTTCCAAGACGGAGTTTAGAAGATTAATACACGAGGGCGCAGTAATGAAGGTTGGGGGAGAAAAAATAACTAACACAGATGAGGTGGTTGAAAACGATATGACGGTAAAAATAGGGAAGAGGAGGTTTGTTGCTATAAAAATAAAATAAACAAAAATACCGTGGATGCACGGTATTTTTGTTTATTGTTCATTCGTCGTAGTTTTCTATTTCCATTTCATCGTTAGGTGATTCAGTGTCTTCATCAACATCACCCACAGTTTCTTCCTCGTTGTACATAGTATTTAGATATATACTGACAAAACGTTAAACGACCTCATCCCATCGCATGGAAGTATGGGGATTTCAATATATTTTTGCAGAAAAAATAATTTTTTCAACCTCTCTCTAAATAAACTGTTGATAACAAATAATTTATTAGGTACCCATATTTCTCTCAGAAGCAAAACAGGTAAGCCCTATTGCAATAGCATCATATTCATCGTCATATTTTATAATCTTATCTATATCAATCAAATGAGAGAGCATGGCAATAACTTGTTTCTTATCTCCTCTTCCATCGCCAGTGACAGCATTTTTTATCTGAAGAGGTGTGTATTCGTAAATAGCAAGGTCATTTGACGATGCAATAAAAAGGAGCATTCCACGAACTTCAGACACCCTCATAGCAGTTTTTTGGTTGCTACCCCAGTATAGTTTTTCTATAGCAAACACTTTCGGTTTGTATTTTTGTATTATATTCTCAACTTCTTTTCCGATAGATGTGAGTCGCTGATTAAAATCCTGTTCTGCTGGAGTTTTAAAACAATTAGAGTAGATAAGTATTTCTTTTTTTCCTCCAGTTTTTGATTTTTCAACCCTTTCAATCACAGCAATACCAACTCGTTCATAACCCGGATCAATAGATAAAACCCTCATGTATTATTGTGCGTTAGTGTAGATCGCCTGAACATCATCGTTGCCCTCCAGATCATCTTTGAGCGATTCTAGCTTTTGCCTTTCACCGTCTTCAATTTCTATTGTTTCATTTGGCTTCCAGCCACTTGAGGTTTTTGTAAACGCCCATGTTGCCGAACCGGGTGCCGCAAGTTCCAATCCGTGTTCGCTCAATAAGTGTTTTATAACAGCCGCGGTTCTATTTTTACTATCCGTTAATCCTTCAACAATGAGAGCCACCCCTCCCGGACCATATACTTCGTAGGTGACTGATTCCATGGAAGATACATCACCACTTATTCCTTTTTTGACTGCGCGCTCTATGTTAATAGTTGGCATATTTTCTTTCTTTGCTTTTTCAATAGCAAACCGAAGACCCGGAGAATCGGTGTTACCATCCGCTTTTTTTGACTCGGTAGTTATCAGTTTTGAAAGCTTTGAAAACACCTGACTCTTTTTTGCGTCAGTTGCCGCTTTTTTGTGCTTAATCTTAGACCATTTATTATGTCCGGACATATTATTTAAACATTTAAAGAAGAGCGTCTTGTTTGTCTTTTGGTAAACCAAACCCAAGGTGCTCGTATGCCAATTTGGTTGCCGTTCTTCCACGCGATGTTCGTTCAATGAGTCCCATCTGGAGCAAGTACGGCTCATTAACTTCTTCGATGGTCGATTGTTCTTCGGAAGTAGAAGCGGCAAGAGTGTTAAGCCCAACAGGGCCCCCGCCGAATTTTTTTATTATTGTCTCAAGTATTTTTATATCAGACGCATTGAGTCCCAACTCATCCACCTCAAGAAGTAGTAGTGCTTCCCGCACCATATTTTTTGAGAGTGGTTTTTTGTGCACCTGCGCAAAGTCACGGCATCGCTTCAAAAGGTAGTTTGCCGTTCGTGGTGTGAATCTGCTTCGTTTTGCAATTTCCTCAAGTGCATTTTTGTCAATTTTCACTCCCAAGATTCTCGACGAGCGTTTCAAAATCTCCTCAATCTCTCTGTCATCATAATAATTGAGTCTAAATATTCCTCCTGAAAAGCGTGACCGGAGTGGAGCGGAAAGCATGGCAATGCGCGTCGTTGCCGCAATCAGCGTAAAGGCCGGCAAATCAAGCTGAATGGTTCTCGCAGACGGACCTTTGCCAATTATGATATCAAGCGCACCAGACTCCATTGCTGGATAGAGTATTTCTTCAACTGTTTTATTGAGTCGGTGAATTTCATCTATAAACAAGACATCTCCCTCTCCAAGATTGGTGAGAATCGCGGCGAGGTCACCAACTCGTTCAACTGCCGGTCCTGAAGTCACCTTTACTTGCGCACCAAGTTCGTGTCCTATCAGATGAGCCAACGTAGTTTTACCGAGACCCGGTGGACCATAAAAGAGTATATGCTCCGGTGGGTGAGAACGTTCTTTTGCAGCAGTGAGTAAAATACGCAGATTTTCTTTTGTTTTTGGTTGACCAATATACTCATCCCAACGTGACGGACGCAACGTATTGTCCAAGAATGATTCGTCTTGTTTACTTTCGGGCTCTTTTTCCAGATCTTTTTTTGTATCTCTTGACATAACTTGATTTTTATGCTAGATTTTACAGTGAAATCCAGCTCATAAGTCTCTAAGCGATTGACCTCACGGTTCATGTGATACTCATCGAGGACGACCTGGTTACACACTTGTTGTGTTTGCGGGGTTTATCCTCAGAAGACCCTATCCTCCTTTATATTATACTCTGAAGGATTGCTTAGAGACTTATGGTCTAGATTTTATACAAACCATGAATCGCTACACGCTTTTCGTGGTTTGTTTTGTGTCAATATTCTTTTGCCGACTGCCTTCTTTGAGTTCTATTACACGCTCAAGTTCCTCAAGAGAGGTTACACCTCTGAGAACTTTTAGCAAGCCGTCTTGCTTCAGACTCATTATTCCCTGGCTTAGAGCTCCTTTTTCAATATCGCGTTCACTAGCACTTTCTTTAATCAACTTTTCGATTACATCATCCATAATAATCGCTTCATATATCCCAATTCTACCCTTAAAACCACTTCCTCCACACTCATTACACCCAACCGCTTCCCACACAACACTCTGCTGTTCCGGTACGTTTTCTTTGTTGACGATTGAGGAGATTATACTATCAACGAGTGATTTTTTCTCTCCTTCAAGCGGCACCTCTTTCTTACACTTCTCACATAGTCTGCGAACGAGCCGTTGCGCCATTACAATGTTTACCGCTGAACTTATCACTTTTGGATTAACCCCAAGATCAATAAGTCTCGGAAATGAGCCCGCAGCAGTGTTGGTGTGAAGTGTTGAAAATACCAAGTGTCCAGTAAGGGCGGCGTTAATAGCAGTTTCAGCAACTTCTCCATCTCTGATTTCACCAACCATGATAACATCCGGGTCTTGCCGCAGGGTGGAGCGCAGCCCACTTGCGAAGGTATATTTCTTTTTATCAACTTGTGTCTGCACAATTCCCGGCAAATGGTATTCTATCGGGTCTTCTATGGTAATTATTTTAATTTGAGGTGTGTGAACACTCTTGAGAAATGCATAGAGGGTGGTTGTTTTACCTGAACCAGTCGGTCCAGTATTTAATATCATACCATTTGGTTTTCGTATCTCTCTCTTTAGTGCAGAAAGCAGGTTTGGTTCTATTCCAAGCTCTTCCATAGAAAGCGCAATGGTGCTTGGCTGGAGTATTCGCAGGACTATAGACTCACCGTATGCACCAGGGAGAATTGAGGTTCGTACTTCTATATTCTCCTGATCAATTTTGACGCTAAAGCGACCATCTTGTGCCGCATCTTTTACATTTAGTTTAAGTCCTGAAATAAGCTTAATTCGCGAAAGCAAGAGCCCATATGTCTCTAAATCAAACATCAAAATCTCGGTGAGTACTCCATCAAGACGGTATCGCATCCTCACATTTTTTTCCTCTGGTTCTATATGCACATCCGATGCACCAGACGCAAGCCCGCCAGCAAACACAGTTTCCAAGATACGCGAGATTCGATACGCTTTTTTCATTGTAAGTGTTTTTTGTATCAACTGTTTGATGTCCTCGAGCGTTTTAAGTTCATGTATAAGATTTCTAATTTCATCTCCAGATATATCAAGCACACCCGCTTTTGTTTTAACGGCAAACGACAGGTCTTTATATCTCTCCCATGCATGCATGAGACTATGTGATGAAGTCATGTATTGGGTTATTTCGTACTCGCGCTCTTCAAGTCCGTGGAGCACATCTGCAACTTCCTTTTTGTTTGGAGAGTGCACCGCAACTGATATTTTTTTGCCAACTCTATTAAAAACGGCAACCTCAGCTTTTCGTGCTTCAGTTTCTCCAATGAGTTGAAGTGCCTCGCTTGAAACAGCAATACGTGAGAGATCTACGTACCCAATCCCATATTTTTCAGAAAGAATACGAGCAAGGTCCTCCTCTTCTTTTTTACGAAGCTCATCTAACTTTTTATTTTGCTCTTTTTCGTCAAATTTCAGCATTTTGCTAAATAGTAGCGTTTTTTTGCGCCAAATACAACGAGACACTCGCAAACATATACCATTGACATATTAGTATTATTATGGTATCATTACACTTGGAATAACACTTGAAATTTCTACTGGAGAAATACACATGTACAAAAAACTTGTAGCATTACTCGCCTTTGCAATGCTTCTTGGCGGTTGCGTCTATGATGGCGGCGGACTTGCCATAACCCAGGATTCTGTAATTTCATTTGCAGGATCTAAAACGATAGTTACGGTGACAAATAAAACTGTTTGCCATCTGCACTTATTAAACGACGTAGGAAAAGTAATTGCAAAAATACCGAAGTATGGCATAGCAACAGTCAGGCACAGTCGTATGTCGGTCTCTCGTCGACATGACGAATTTAACCTTATAGTTGTTGCCTACAACACGAAAGGCGATCGAGTTGGGAATCAAGCTCGCTCGTTCCGTATCAACAAACGTGGTGGAATAAAGACAGTGATATGGAATGTACGAAAAGTTGGCTGTTCTTCATAGACACCAGCAGTAAGTACTGCTATTGATAGCAGATCAGAACCATGGAGCGACGAATTATCGTCGCTCCATTTGCTTTTACATTAGTGCTACAATTGGGCGATGAAAGGTGGGGGAACTATAGAAACCATAGAGAGTAGCGAAAAAATGGAACAATGTGCCGAAGAATTTGTAAAAACCATTAAATCAGGTAAAAATAACGCACATATCACAGGGCTCCATGGGGAGCTTGGTTCAGGGAAAACAACATTTGTGAAAGGGGCGGCAAAAGCATTTGGTATAAAAAATATGGTGACAAGTCCAACTTTTGTGATTGAAAAAATTTACAAGTTGGCAAACAAAGACTTTGACCACCTCATACACATTGATGCATACCGTCTCAAAAATGGTGCAGAACTTTCACATCTTGGTTGGAAAGAAATTGCTAAGGATCCTAGAAATATCATTTTTATAGAGTGGCCGGAAAATATAACTGATATATTACCAAAGAATATAGAACAACTTAACTTTACGTTTATAAACGAAAATACGAGAGAGATTGAATATGCCTAAAGACGCAAAAAAACAGAAGAAACAACTCGTACTTCTTGATGCGCACGCAATAATACATCGTGCATACCACGCACTACCGGATTTTTCTTCAAGTGGTGGGGAACCAACCGGTGCCCTTTACGGGCTTTCTTCCATGCTTCTTAAAATTGTGCAGGATCTCAAACCCGACTATTTGATTGCTTGTTACGATTTACCAGAGCCGACCTATCGTCACGAAGTGTATAAAGACTACAAGGCTGGGCGTGCCAAAGTGGACGATGAACTAGTTGTTCAACTTGAACGCTCACGTGATATTTTTAAGGCGTTTGGCATACCAATATACGATAAAGTAAGCTTTGAGGCAGATGATATACTCGGAACCATTGTTGAAAAGACAAAAGGAGATAAAAACATTGAGGTTGTAATTGCATCAGGTGACATGGACACGATGCAGCTTATTTCAGGTAAACGTGTACGTGTTTATACGCTCAAGAAGGGTATAAAAGACACTATTGTGTACGATGAAAAAGCGGTTGAAGAGCGTTTTGGATTCAAACCAAAACTTTTACCTGATTACAAAGGACTTCGAGGAGATCCGTCTGACAACATCATTGGAATTAAAGGTATTGGAGAAAAGACAGCAACAATTCTCATTAAAGAATTTGGAAGCATTGAACACATATACAGCGCGCTAAAAAAAGACGAGAAGCAATTTATAAAAGCGGGTATCACACAAAGAATCATAGGACTTCTTAAAGACAATGAGGAAGAAGCACTTTTCTCAAAAGAGCTTGCTACAATCCAGCTTAATGTTCCGATAGATTTTAAATATCCGGAAAAATCATGGCGTGACACACTCGATATAAATACGGTGCTTGAATTATTTTCCGAGCTTAACTTCAGAACACTCTCTCAAAGAGTCAAAAATTTGTTTGGTGCAAAAGACAAAAAGAATAATGAGAAATCTTTCTACAACGAAGCTATAGTGGGGGAGGAAGTGGAGGGGGAAAAAGAACAAGTAAGTGAAAAAGAACTTTCAGAAACTGCAATTGGACTATGGCTTGTTGATTCAGACATTACCAATCCCACAATGGAGGACATATTAGACTTTGCTCAAACAACATCGTTTGCAAAAGCAAAAGAAATGGTGCTCGGTGAAATAAAAAACCAAAAACTCGAAAAGGTGTATACAGAAATTGAGCTTCCTTTGATTTCTGTGATTTCAAAAATGCAGGAGCGAGGAATTGTGGTCGATCTTTCACATTTGGATAAACTTTCAAAAGAATATCACATTGGACTGGAGATTCTTGAAAAGAAGATTTATAAACATGCTGGTGAGGAATTCAACATCAATTCACCCAAACAGCTTGGTGTCATACTCTTTGATAAAATGGAATTCAGCGTGAAGAACCAGAAAAAAACTGGTACCGGGCAAAAATCAACACGTGAGTCAGAACTTGAAAAAATGAAGGAACTTCACCCTATCATTTCTGACATTCTCTCATACCGAGAACTCAAAAAACTTCTTTCAACCTATATAGACAATATTCCAGACATGGTGGGAAATGACGGGCGGCTCCACGCACGGTTTCTCCAGAGTGGTACGACAACAGGCAGAATGTCGTCACAGAACCCAAATCTGCAGAACATTCCAATACGCACCGAACGCGGCAAAAATATCAGGAGTGCATTTGTTGCATCAGACGGATATGAACTGGTGGCACTTGATTATTCGCAGATTGAACTTCGTGTAGCGGCGTTTCTCTCAGGTGATGAAAAACTAATCGATATCTTCAAGAGTGGAGGTGATATCCACGCTGCTGTAGCTTCTGAAATGTTTGGTGTGTCACCAGAGTGTGTGGATATGGAAATGCGCAGACGTGCAAAGGTAATAAACTTTGGCATTCTATACGGCATGGGAGTCAACGCACTTCGGCAGAGTTTGGGGACCACTCGCGAAGAAGCGCAACAGTTTTACAACGACTATTTCAAAAATTTTTCAGGTGTTGCGCACTACTTGGAACAGGTGAAAGCAGACGCAACGCGCCTCGGCTACACACAGACTCATTTCGGCAGGAGACGGCACTTTGAAGGACTTAGATCAAAGCTCCCATTCATCAGGGCGCAGGCCGAGAGGATGGCAATCAATGCGCCTATACAAGGGACTCAAGCCGATATCATTAAAATTGCTATGGCACTTATTGATGAATACATCGTACAACATAAACTTGAAAATGATGTGCATCTGTTGCTCCAAGTACATGATGAGCTGGTATATGAAATACGGAAAGACAAAGTAAAAGAAACCGCGACCGAAATCAAGAAAATAATGGAATCAATATTGAGCACAGAAGAGACAAAAGGAGTACCAATTGAGGTAGTTGTACACAGCGGAAAAAACTGGGGCGTACTTAGACATTTAGAAGTATAATAATCTTACTATGTTGTATGTTCTCCATGGTAGTGATATAGAAAAAGGAAAAGACAAACTCCGTGGACTCACACGAAGTTTACAGAGCAAAAAGCCTGATGCTTCTTTTTTTCGTATTGATGATGAGAGTTTTGATACAAACCAACTCACCGAGCTCATGGAAGGACAGGGGTTGTTTGAAAACAAATACATTATTGTATTCGACCGTGTATTTGCAAACGTTGAGGCAAAAGAAGTGGTACTAAAAAACCTTGCCGGCATAGCTCTATCTCAAAACATTTTCATTCTCTTTGAGGGGAAGATTGATAAAAAAACGGTTACAAGACTTGAGAAAAGAGCGGAAAAAACACAGGTTTTCGAAGAAAAAAAAGCGGGAGGAAAAGAAGAGTTTAATATTTTTTCATTAACCGACGCACTCGGCAGAAGGGACAGAAAAAATCTCTGGGTGCTCTATAGAAAAGCAAAACAGGAGGGCATATCGGACGAAGAGATACACGGAATATTGTTTTGGCAGGTCAAAAGTATGCTACTTAGTAACGGTGCTAAGAATTCAGATGATGCGGGACTCAATCCATTTGTGTACAGAAAGTCTCTGCAATTTCTCAAAAATTATACCGATGAGGAAGTGAAAAAACTCTCATCGTCTCTCGTATTCCTCTCGCATGACGCACGTAGAGGACTGCACGAATTTGACATTGCACTCGAGCGGTTTATTTTGGGAGTATAAAAATTCATCAGATTGGTGTATTGACATAGTATATGTTTATGCTACAATGAAGAGAGACTAAAGTATTGTAAGGAGAAACATAATGAACAGAACAAAAGTCCTATACAGGACTTTTTTATTTGCAGGCACTCTCCTTATAGGAATGTTTGTGGACAAGGACACGGGTGCAGGTATTGCGACAACAAGAACCATTTATTTTTTTGAAGATGTTGGTGTGTCAAAAAACTCTCTTTTTTCTGATGAAGATACTTACTGGCTATCTCGCGCGCTCTATTTTGAAGCACGAGGAGAGGTGAAGAAGGGAATAGTTGCTGTTGGTAATGTAATACTCAACAGAGTTAACCATGAAAAATTCCCCAATACCGTAAAGAAGGTTGTTACTCAAGGGGGAGAGAAGAGATATAAATGTCAATTTTCCTTCTATTGTGATGGATTGTCTGACAATCCATCTGACTCTGAATCATGGAAGAGTATTCAGGATATAGTTCTAAATACTCTACAAGGTTCACACATCGACGAATCTGATGGTTCAGTATACTATTTCAATCCGGACAAAGCACAACCGTGCTGGGGAAACTCCAAACAGTTCGTGAAAAAAATTGGTAAACACAAATTTTTCCGCTTTATATATTGGGAAGAACTTAAATCGCTCTGCCGTGCATGACTGGCAGAGCGATTTCTTATTTTTACTGTCGTCACAAGTAATTTTTCCAGCAGGAATCTTGATCCTTACAGGATCAATATAGATCATTGTCGCCACCCGTCACTAACCATTTTGCTTCAATTTCTCGCAAAATGCTAAGTGCGCTCGGCTCCGACTCGCTATCGCAGAGCGATATGCTCCGTCTCGGACAAGCGTAACAAAAAACACCCGAAGGTGTTTTTTGTTACGCTTGTCCGCCCAGCAGGACTCGAACCTGCGACCTCTCGCTTAAAAGGCGTTTGCTCTACCAACTGAGCTATGGGCGGATGTATTTTTAAATATCAACGTGGTTAAAAAACTATACCACAAAATTGAGGCAAGTCTATAAATTGAGTGATATGTTAGAGAGGTAAGTCAAATGCAAGTGCACCGGCGCCTGTTAGTAATAGAGAGACACAAATCACAAGCATGAGCACATAAAACGCTTTTGTTCTTACAGCACCCGCAAGCCCTCCTTTTCTGGCAATTGCTTTGATTGCAATGAGTCCTCCCACGAGTGCAGCAATTTGTGTCAGAAATCCAACAATAAGGAATACTCCAGCGATAATTTCAATGGCACCGAGATACCACGCGGGGGAGAACATAGAAGCCCTCCACTGATTTGCTATATCAATCGCACTGCGAGTTCCTCCACTGGTTATGCGCGCGTATCCAGATTTGAGGAGGATTACACCAACAACGATACGGAGTATAAATGGTGCTAAGAGTGACAGTACGAGCAAATCTGGGAATGGATTAAGCATTGCTGAAATTGTAGCACTAATCTCTATTCGGGTATACTATTGTGCCCATGAAAAGAATTTTGCAGAATGATAAAAAGAGCGGCAAGAAAAATGTGTTCTTGATACTTCACAACATCAGAAGTGCGTATAATGTCGGTTCAATTATGAGGACAGCCGACGCCGCTGGAGTATCAAAAATCTATTTTTCTGGCTACACACCAACCCCAACAGACCGTTTTGGCAGAGTCCAAAAAAAAATTAAGAAGACTGCGCTTGGCGCGCACGAATCAGTGTTGTGGGAACACACTACCTCAGCACGAACTGCGATAGACAAACTGAAAAGAGATGGGGTGTTTGTTGTTGCCGTAGAACAGGATAAAAATGCAGTTGATTATAGGAAATTAAAATATTCGTATCCTGTTACATTTGTTTTCGGAAATGAAGTCAGAGGACTTTCAAAACAAATAATTCTGCTGTGTGATGCGGTCTCTGTTATTCCAATGTGTGGAAAGAAAGAATCACTCAATGTTGCTGTTGCTGCCGGCATCATCCTCTTTAATGGTCGTTAGTAGCTGTAGGTGTCTACTATTTTGCCATTTTCATCGAGTAGGTGGAGAGTTTCACGGCGCTCTCTCCATAGCTCGTTTTCTCTTTTGAGAAATATACGCCACTCATCTTCAAAAAAGTCGGCGTCGTTCCGGTGGTTTGCGACACAACCGTTGTAATTAAGGTTTTTCGTAATAAACTGATTACATTGAGGAGACATAGTAAGAGGCAATGTCTCAAGCACTGCTTCGCAACGAGATAGGTCTTCAACAAAATCAAAACAAGCATCGTCAGTGGCGGGAATGCTGGAAAAATCAATGAGTTCATCTTCAGGATACGGGCACGAACGGTCGAGCCGAGGAGTAAAGTCTTGAAATTGCTCAAAGTAGCCAGTACATTTGTTGGTTCTGAACGAGATGCCTGTTGGAGATTTACCGGTTGTTATAATAACTTTTTCACTAGGCGGAAGAAAGATTGGAGTTTCTCTATTAACAGCTCCAGAGCGGGGAAGTGAAGACGCTCCACCTATACGCACACGCCGTTTTGTGATGAGGCTCTCAATATACCAGTCGGAGATGCGAATATTTTCAGAGTTATTTCTTGAGGCGCGAAGAGTGATATATTCCTCGTCGGCCAACTTTTTTCTTGGCCCGCTTCTGTCTCCGGTAAATGTTACCATTCCGGCATATGGCGAAGATTCCTCGATGTCTTTTATTGCAGGATCAGCTTGACTAATTTCACTGGGAGCGGACACGTCTCCCGATCCAAGAAATGGTTTAGAATCATCCGCACGTCCTGGTCCACCAGTTGCGACCCAAGCGATCCACAGACCGATAAGTAAGATTATGAAAAAAAAGAGATCTTCTCTAGCATCCATACGATAATAATGCGGTTACCCAACTCTTTTGTTAAACATGCTGTTTTTGTAATTCTGTGCGCGCTACATCTGAATCACTCCATGGAGTTTTTTTGCCCTTTGCTTCCATAATATATGGGTCAGTACCTTTTCCGGTTATAAGTACTACGTCCCCAGAGTCAGCTCGTTTAAACGCTTCTTGTATAGCTTGCCGTCTGTCCATTATGATTTCAGGTTTGTGATTTTTTATACCGATCGCTAGTTCATCCACAATTGTTCGAGGATCCTCGTCATATGGATCTTCATTGGTCAAAATAATATATTCACAAAACTGATCGGCAACAGCTCCCATCTCCGGTCGTTTTCGCTTGTCTCTACCCCCACCTGTTGCTCCGAGTACGCATATTTTTCGTTTGTCTTTAAATGCACCGTAGAGTTGTTCCAGTGAATCTTTCGTGTGCGCGTAATCAACAATAACATCAAACGATTGACCTTCTTCTATTTTTTCAACTCTTCCTGGGATGGTGGAAACTTTTTCAAGCGCCACTTTGATGGTTTGGATGTCTACACCTTCATTTTTGGCAACAGATGCTGCAGCGAGTATGTTGTAAATATTAAACGTCCCCACAAGCTGTGAGTGGATAGCAGTGCCATCTATCGTGAGAGTCGTGTCATTTTCATGCAGCTCAAATGGTTCTGCGTCTGTAAGAGTAAATGATATTTTTTGTACTCCACCAATATTTAAAAACTCTTTACCATAAACATCATCACCGTTTGCCACTATTGTTTTGCGGGGTTTGGAGGAGTGTCCCACCGCGTTGCGAAGTCTGAGTTTTGCCTCCACATACTTTTCAAATGAGCCGTGAGCTTCTATGTGTTCTGGAGAAAGATTGGTAAAAACAAGTGTGTCAAAATCAATAAATTTGTGGCGAAAAAATTTAGCTGCTTCTGATGTCATCTCAATAATAGCATATGAGCACCCCTTTTTTACTGCTCTGCGTAAGAAATGTTGCAGAAAGAATCTGCCGGGGACTGTCATCTTAAAAAGGTTGCGTTTTGACTCATCTCCAATCTTAAAGCGAATAGTTGAGAGCAGTGCCGTTGTATGACCCGCCTCCTCAAGAATTGCATTTATTAGCTCTGCTGTTGACGATTTTCCTTTGGTACCGGTAATGGCAATTACCGAAAGGTGTTTTGAAGGAAAACGATATATGATAGCTCCAAGCAATGCGAGTGCAAAGTGATATGCAGGTTGGAAAAACTTGTACAGAAAGCGGGGAATAAATTTCTCAGCGGTTCGGAGGATTGATTCAAGGAGAGTGGACGGTTTCATTTTACAAGCATTTTAAGTGCCTCTTTGAGTCTGTCGCTTGTCCCTACGGCATCTTTAGGAACATTTTTTAGTGCATCCCGTGCTTCTTTTGTGCCATATCCGAGAGCAATGAGTGCCTCGAGAGTATCAGCCTCATCTTTAAATGTTGTTCCTTCTGAGAGGTCAATAATCGCATCGATTTTGTCGCTGAGTTCAAGGACTATCTTCTCCGCGTTTTTCTTTCCTATACCCGAGACTTGCGTAAGGTACGAGCTGTCGCCGGCTGACACGGCACACTCGAGTGTCTCTACATCGGCAATCGAGAGTATTGCAAGAGCGGATTTTGGTCCAATTCCAGATATTGATATGAGCATTTGAAAAAACAACAGTTCTTTTTTGTCTAAAAAGCCGTACAAATCCATGGATGTTTCCCGCACCGCCAGATGTGTGAACAGACAGATGGTGCCACCTTCCTTTTTTAGTTTTTTGTTGGTTTCAGAAGTGATAAATATCCGGTATCCGACACCTACGACACTGAGCACTATAGATCCGTCCTCTCTTTGAGTAATCACCCCTTCCAAACTTGCTATCATTCCATCATAATACCCCAGAGTGGTGCCTTTTTAAAGCACAACCGCACTGTTTTTTACTTGTCTTTTAAGTGTAATTACGGTACCATGTCTCCCATGCCAATCACCAAAGGAGCGAAAAAAACACTCAGGAGCTCAAAGAAAAAGAATGTTTTTAACCTTCGCAGAAAAAGGGCTATGGCACGTGTAATAAAGGAAACCAGAAAGCTCACAGAAGCAGGAAAATTTACCGAAGCAAAGGCGCTACTCCCATCTATTTACAAAGCGATAGACAAAGCGACAAAGCGTGGCATCATAAAAAAGAACACCGCGGCACGAAAGAAGTCTCATTTCTCAACACTCCTCAAAAATCAAAAATAAATAGATGAAACTCTTTGAATTACATGGCTCTGGATCTGGAGATCCAATTGTTCCTGCTAATGATGGGGATGTTGGCAATCCTGTTGGCACAGGACATCCAGTACCATCTTCGATGAGCTCTGGAGAGTCTGACGCATTAGATGAAGCATTGTATGAATATGAAAATCTTAATTATGGGCCTGCCAGGGTCTGGAAAAACTACATTAGCAAAACTCTTAGCTCCAAAATTAAATGCTGTTTGGCACAATGCTGATGATGTGCGTAAAACAGTTCATACAGATTTAGGTTTCGAAGAGAAGGATCGTTTAGAGAATGCCCGACGTTTAAGTTTCTGGGCTGATAAAGTAGTAGAATCAGGACATTGTTGTGTTACTGATTTTATTTGTCCTATGCCTGAAATGAGAAAGATATTCAATGCAGATTTTACAATTTGGATTGACCGTATTAAAGCAGGA
>JADFSL010000004.1 GCA_022560785.1 Patescibacteria group bacterium | reverse complement strand
AGGATGGGGACCAGAAAATAAAGGGAGTGATTGCTTGGAGCATCCTCTCGAACTATACGGTGCTGTGGACTTGATTTGCTATGCCAATTTTCTTGAACGCAGTGAGGAATTCAAGATAGTTGTTTTTGTGAAAGACGATGTGGAAGCAAGAAAAATATTTGCTAAACGAATTTTGGAAGACGTACACATCACCATAGATTTTGACTACAACGCAGATTACAAAACTTTTTGGCTACTGGACTCTAGTTATCCTTTCATTCACCCTGAGGGACGGAGTTCACGCAATGTATTTCTTCATTAAGCACCATTTCTTTATAACCGCGCAGTATGTTGTGCGGTTATTTTTATTTTTTTGATTATCCACTATACTGTCTACTATGGTTGAGAACATAAACAACAATGGAACAGAGTTGTACCGTTGCGAAGAGTGCGGTCTCAAATATGCTGATAGAGAGATTGCTGAACGTTGTGAGAAGTGGTGCAGAGAAAACAAAAGCTGTAATCTGGACATCATTAAACACGCTGTAAATGACTGATATCAGAGCAAGGAAAATTGCCTGTATAATTATAATGTGCTATAATCACAAAGTTGATTGAAAGAGTAAGGATTAATAACCAAATACGGGTACGAGAACTGCGAGTAATGGGCGCCGATGGCGCTAATTTAGGTGTTATATCGCTTGATGAAGCTATTAAACACGCACGTACGGCAGATTTGGACTTGATTGAGGTGTCGCCAAAGGCCAATCCACCGGTCGCAAAAATAATGGACTATGGTAAGTTCCAGTACGAGCAGAAGAAAAAGCAAAAGGCGATCAAGGCAAAATCTCACGTCACTGAGACAAAAACAGTCCAAGTAAAGATCGGCACCGGAGAGCACGACCTTAATCTCAAGGCAAAGCGGGTGTCGGGCTGGCTCAAGGAAGGACACCGTGTGAAAATAGATTTGTTTCTCTGGGGACGGTACAAATACATGGAGTTTACCTTTCTGAAAGAACGCTTGGATAGATTTTTAAGACTCATTGTTGAAACATATAAAGTCGCAGACGAAATAAAAAAGAGCCCCAAAGGTTTGTCGGTAACTATTGAACACGATAAATAGTGAGTAGTCAGTAGTTGATAGTTGGTAGAATCGATAAAAATCTACAAACTATACACTACCAACCACCAACTAGAAAACATGAATCCCGTTAAAGACCGCGGTCGCATAAGATAAAATAAAACAATGCTACAAAATCGAACACACATTTATAGGATGATAAATACACAGGGCGGTATGACCGCGACCTGTCTCTAACGGGATGAAGACTAATAAATCATTTGCAAAACGAATAAAAATAACAAAAACGGGCAAACTGATTGCGCGAGCGACTGGTCAGAACCATTTTAATGCAAAAAAATCTCGCTCAAAACAACTTGCTAAAAAAAGAAAGGTGAGAATACAGATGACCAATAAATCTAAAAGTAGATTTCTTAACTAACAAACTAATAACCTATAAGATAAAAGCTATACTATGGCACGAGTAAAAAGAGGAACAATTTCATTAAAAACACGAAGAAATGTGCTCAAACAGGTAAAGGGGTATCGTTTTGGACGTTCAACAAAAGAACGACAGGCACGCGAAGCTATAGCGCACGCCGGGGCACATGCATTCGCGCATCGAAGAGATAAGAAAAATGATTTTAGACGATTGTGGACTGTGCGCATCAATGCAGCAGCACGCGTATTAGGATTCCCCTATAGCAAGTTGATTGATAAGTTAAAAAAGAAAAATATCACTCTTGATAGAAAAATACTCTCGAGTATAGCAAAGGATAATCCAAAATCATTTGAGCGGATACTGAAGAAACTTCAATAACAAAACATCTCGCAGTTGTGCGAGGTGTTTTGTTATAGTATTAAATCTTTTTCATTTCCTTCAATACTTTTGTGGTGATAATACACACGGTTATGGCGTGATTTTTCGTGTTTTACGAGTTCAACCACTTTTTCAACAAGTGTTTTTGGATCACTATCAAATACTATTTTGGTGTTTACCCTATGTCCCTTATCAATTATATTTCTTACAACCTCGTCCGTTTCCCACTCCCCTTCCAAAACACCTATTGGTTTACCATCTTCGTATGCAACAGTAAATTCATTTATAGTGCCGATTCGTCCACAGCCGATAAACACTGCATCGGATGAACGGGTAAGAAGTAGATTCCTGCCGGAGTATCCAAAACCGGTGTACACAATAATATCCAAATTTTCAATCGGCAGACGGTATATTTCTAGATGTTCACTTTCAGTTGATGCTGGTGAAAATCCTACAGACATACCACCCTCCTCCTTTGCTCCAGAGGCAGACCAATACGGAAACCCGGTCGTTGCGCCAGTCACTATTATGCCATTTTGTCGCACTATTTCCCTACCGAGTTCTTTGGCAATTTCAAACGCTTCAAAGCCACAATGTGCGGTTTCAGCTGCCCCCGACACGCATAGTTTGTACTTGCCATCTCCATTTGGTTGATTGTCCATCATGGTCCATATTGTAACACGGTAGTGCGTACTATCTCATTATTTAAAGCGCAATATCGAATTGTTGCCCCTGCTTTGGACTTATCGCTTGCACACTTAAGTAATCGCGTATCCGCTGTACCATGTGAAGTGCGGATTTTTCTTCTCCCATCGCAACAAACACTTGCTCAAGTGTTCTCGAAGAGTGACTTACAAAATCAAACAGCCCGTCGGTATCCCTATGTGCAGAATATCCACTTATATTCACTATTTTTGCTCTGATTGGAATCACTTCATTTTTAATAGTCACTTCTTTTGCGCCATCCTGAATCCTCCTACCGATACTACCGACTGACTGATATCCGACCAACAGAAGCGTACTTTTGGGGTCAGAGAGATGTTTTTTCTCGTGGAACTGTATACGTCCGCCACTGGACATTCCGGAGCCTGCAATAATTATTTTTGGATTGGGAATCTGCTCAATTTTTCTGGATTCATCTGCAGTTTTTGTCAATTTCAAATTTGGAAAGTCGAAAATATCGTCGCCGGATTGTATTTCTTCTTGTACTTCATTTTTAAAATTTTTAATTCTCTTTTTATAAATCGCTGTTATTTTGATCGCAAGCGGCGAATCAAGAAAAACCGGCACTTTTGGAATTCTTCCGTTTTCAACTAAATTATTTATCTCATAGAGCAATGTTTGAGTGCGCTCAATGGAAAAAGCGGGAATTAAAAGTGCCCCACCTTTATTTATAGTGTTCTCTATAATGTCTTCCAGTATTGCCGTTCGCTCTGCTACCGACTCATGTTTTCTATCACCGTAAACACTTTCCATGATCATATACGTTGCATCATCAATAAATTCTGTGTCTCGCAACAACGCTGATGGTGAGTTGCCCAAGTCCCCACTGAAAACTATTTTTCTATTTCCACCCTTTTGTGTTAATTCTATAATTGACGAACCAAGAATGTGTCCAGCGTCTTTAAAGTTAAACTGTAATCCGCCTTGAAGTGATGTCGTGGTATGATACGGCACCGTTTTCCACAGAGACATCGTTCTGTCAACATCTTCTCTTCCATAGAGCGGTTTTGTGCCATGCTGGCGCTTATCACTCTCAAAAACTCCTACGCTGTCTTGAAGCATTGCTTCCGAGAGTTCTTTGGTGCCAGGCGTTGAGTAAATGATTCCTTCAAAACCCTCCTTTACAAGCTTTGGAATTCTGCCTATGTGATCAGTATGTGCATGGGTTACCATCAATATATCTATGCTTTTGGGAGTATAGGCAAATGGCTCTCTGTTTTTTTCTTCGTCAAACTCACCACCTTGGAATAAACCACAGTCAACTAGTATTTTTACGTCTTCCCCTTCTAGTAAAAAATTGGCTCCGGTTACAGAGCCCGCTCCGCCGTGGAATGTGAGTTTGAATGTTTTTGAATTCATTATGTAAAAATTATAATAGTGTTTTTTACCACTAAAATATCCCGCTCCGCCCACTGGCAGACACGGGGTCCTTTAGGAGGGTTACAGGTATTGGCCACAGAAACGATAACGTGGGTGTTCGCAGCCACCAAACCTACGGATTGATGCAATATAGAACTCCCTTTTAAGACGAATTAAACTAGACAATACTCAATAACCCTTCTTACAGTATCTAATGATAACCTGTGACTTTGCAAGTAGATATTCTGTTGAAAACCTGTTGATAACTTGTCGAAAACAAAATTACAATGTTAATTCCAAAAAAACCCTTTGAAACAATGCTTATTTGAGGATGTCTTTTAGGTTGACGCTGTAGAGAATTTGTTCTTGAACTAGTTTATAGACAATAAGTTCATCTTTTTTAAACCAGTGCTTGATTTCACTCTCTGCTTCTTCTATGGACCCCGAAGCATGAATGAGGTTGCGCACTGCACGCCCGTCAGTGTCGGCCATGACATATGAGTCGAGCATCAGGTCACCGCGAATGGTTCCAACGTCTGAGGTCAATGGTTCTGTCCCTCCGGTTATTTTCCGCACAATCGCTACTGAGTGAGCTCCCTGCCACACCATGACTATTACTGGCCCACATGTCATGTACTCCTTCAGTGCTTTGATAACAATTTCTCCAACTTCAATCGGATCGTCCGAGGGTGGTTTGATACCTTTTTTCTTATAACTCTCGATGCTTTTTTCTCCGGTTAATTTTTTCCAATTTGGATCAATTGTGTAATGATGTTCTATCATTTCAGGAGTGGGAACCGTTATTTTAATACCGATAAGTTTAAGTCCAATACGCTCGTAGCGCTGTATAATTTCTCCTATCAAAGAACGTTGTATACCATCTGGTTTTACAATAATGAGAGTTTTTTCTTCTTTATGATGCATAATAGATTTTGTTAATTATTTTGAATTGTAATGAAAAATGATGTTACTAAATCATTGCCCTGTTAAATGCGGCTTTGCTACTCCCGCTTCGCGGGATTTAACAGGGTTGAGTAAAATGTAGTTGCTGCGCTCATGATTTTATTCAAGATTATACCGTTACTTTGTTGGAAATTCAATTGTCAAAATTTCCGGCTCTCCGTCGGTTACTAAAATCGTGTGCTCAAAATGAGCGCTTATTTTCCCGTCTGCTGTTTTGAATGTATATCCATCACTATCCAGTGTAATATTCTCCGTGCCCTCATTTAACATCGGCTCAAGTGCAAGCACCATACCGGAGATAAGTTTCATGCCAGATCCAGGCGTACCATAGTTTGGAATTGATGGTTCTTCGTGCACTCTCTTTCCTACTCCATGCCCACCAAGCTCACGCACAATGCCATAGCCGTATGGCTTTGCAAATGATTCTATAGCGTGTCCTATATCCCCAATTGTGTTTCCGACACGAGCAGCGGCAATGCCGACAGAAAGTGCTTCTTTTGTAACTTTTATAAGTTTTTGTGCACTACTATCTATCTTCCCTACGCTAACTGTAACAGCAGAGTCCAGTATGAGACCATTGTGTGTCAGTCCACAATCAAGTCCCACTATATCCCCTTTTACAAGCGTCCGCGGATGTTCGTTTGGTATACCATGCACTATTTCATCGTTGACTGATACACAGAGCGTTGCAGGATACGGCTTTTTTACTCCATCAGGAGTGTAGTGTAGAAATGCTGAAGTGTCTCCACCATCCCGTATCAATTTTTCGGCAAGCTCATTGAGTTCTGAGGTTGTAACACCGGGTTTCACTATCTCTGCTACCAATCTCAATACACGTGCAAGTCTTTTGCCACCTTCACGCAGTGTATGTCGTTCTTTTTCGGTTTGCGCAATCATAGCCACACTATACTTTCAAAACTTTCAGACTTTTGATAATATCCTCGTGTACTTTTTCTATCGTTTGTTCTCCTTTGATTTCAAGAAAATTGTACGATTCATTCTTTCTGAAAAAATCAACCGCGGGTAAGACATCAGATTCATACCACTTCATTTTCGTATCTATTGACGCCCTTTTTTTATCATCGCTACGGCCTCTTTCCTCAAGTCTCTGCCGCGCCCACGCTTCCGTTACATTTATAAACACGAAATAGGGTTTTTCTCGCTTATAAAACCGGAGTGCCCCATCGAGAATCTTTGCCTCATTGAGCTTCCGTGGAATACCGTCTAAAATCAAGTGCTCTGTACCGGTAAACTCTTCAATCAATATGTTAGACCATACCCAGGAAGAGAGGAACGATGGTTGTAGAAGTCCACTATCATTTATCTCTCGTGCAAGAGTGCTTGTGTAGCTGTTCCCGACAACCAACGAACGAAATTGCTTTCCAGACTCAATATAAAATACCTGAGAATCCTTGTATTCCTGCTCTAGATATTCATTAAGCAGTTTGGCTTGTGTCCCCTTGCCACATCCGGAACGGCCTATAATGATAAATGTTTTTGGAACCATTGTGGTTCTTTTAATATTCTCGCATTGATATCTGTGAGTCAACCTTTCGTACCAAGTCAAGAATCACAGAGACCGCAATCAAAAGTGCAGTACCACCAATTGCGAGCGCTGTAATGCCCGTAATCGCTTGCATGGCAAGTGGCAACACCGCTATCGCCCCGAGAAAGACTGCGCCAACTAGTGTAATTCGTGTTAAAATTTTGCCAATGTACTGTGCAGTTGTTTTGCCAGGGCGAACACCGGGAATAAATGCACCGCTTTTTTGTAAATTTGTTGCTATTGAATCCGGGTCAAAAGTAACCGCGGTGTAAAAATAGGTGAACATAAAGACCAGCACAAAATACAGTAGTGAATACACAAAGCCATTTGCAAGAATGTTAAGAAATACTGACGAAACCGCTGAAATTATCGCGCTGTTAACATTTTCTAGAAACTGAAGTATCATCTGTGGAAACAGTAGTATTGAGAGTGCAAAAATGATTGGAATAACTCCCGCTTGATTGACGCGAAGTGGCAGGTAGGTTGAAATACCACCATAGACTTTCATGCCACGAACACGCTTTGCATAGGTGATTGGTATCGGCCGCTCGGCCTCGGTCACAATTACAACTCCCGCAATAATGAGAAGTCCCACTACAAAAAATCCAAGATAGAGTGGGATCTGGGAAATATCAAAGGTAAAGATAAGCTGGCTTACTGTTGTCGGAAGTCCAGAGACAATACCGGCAAAAATGATAAGTGAAACTCCGTTTCCGATTCCAAATTCGGTAATAAGCTCACCAATCCACATCAGAAGAATTGAACCAGCGGCTATAATGAGCACGTTGGTCAACATTCCAAATAATCCCAAATCAGGCACAATGCCCTGGCGACTGAGTAAAGTGAGGAACGCAAATCCTTGAACAAAGGCAAGTGGTACGGTGAGCAAACGTGAGTACTGACTGAATTTTTTCTTTCCCGCTTCACCCTCTTCCTGGTACATCGCCTTGAGCCGAGATGACATAATTGTCATGAGTTGCATGATAATCGACGCGGTAATGTACGGCGCAACACCGAGCATAACAATGGAGAGATTTGAGAGGCCACCACCTGAAAATATGTTGAGTAGTCCTAAAAATTGGTTGTTTGCGAAAAATTGCTCAAGACGAATAACATCAATTCCCGGAATCGGAATCGTGGCGAGTAATCGAAAAAGTATGAGTGCCCCAAGCACAAACAAAATTCTCCTGCGCAGAGTATTATCTTTTATTATCAATTTTACTTTTTCCAGAAATACTTCGAACATTTTTGTTTGTACGATTATTATGTGATACTGCCACCGGCTTTCTCAATATGTCCACGCGCAGTTTCGGATACCAAGCAACGTGAAACAACTATTTTCTTTTTGAGTTCACCAAAGCCGAGAATTTTTACCGATGGTAATTTACCTTTGTTTCTTTTTACCATCCCCCTACCAACAAGCGTTTTGGGAGATACTTCTTCGCCAGAATCAAACACTCTCTCGATAGTGTGGAGATTGATTATCGCTGGTTTTGTTTTAATGCTTCTGAAAATATTTTTTCCTCTACCGCGAAGCTTGGGAATCTTTTTTATCATATCGCGTATAGCAGGACGTATACCATGTCCTCCGTGTGCTTTTTGCCCTTTATGCCCACGTCCTGAAGTTTTGCCACGCTTACCTCCACGTCCTACCCGTACGCTTTTTTTGTTGCTATGTGCTCTCTGTAGTTGGTTGCTTTGCATAGTACTATAATTGAAGTTTTGAAAGCGCTTTTATTGCGGCTCGTGCATTGTTAAGCCTATTTTTGCTTCGTGAAAGAATCTTTGCGGTAACATTTTTAATACCGGCGAGCTCAAGCACATTTCGTACCGAACCGCCTGCAGCGAGTCCTCTGTTGGGAGCAGGCATAATAATAACATTTGAGGCACAGTACTTGGCTTCTGTCTCGTGTGGCAGTCGTTGCTCACTCGAGAGTTGTACCTTTATCATATGCTTCTTTGCATCCCTCGTTGCCTTTTCGATAGCGAGCGCTGTATCGGACGCTTTGCCGATACCGACACCGACTGATCCTTTTTTGTTTCCGGACACGAGTGCAACAGAAAAACTGAATCGTCTGCCTCCAGCTACCACTCGTGTTACCCTTCTGATGCTAATTATTTTTTGGTCAAATTCAGATCGTACACGGTCTTTTCGTCTTACCACTCGCCTGTGTTTCCCCATCGGCCTCTCCATTTTCTCGTTCAGAGTAGTTGTCGTCTGATTTTTCTGTTTATCATCAGTTTTTTTGTCATCCACTACCTTTTCTTTTACATCTTCTTTTGTAATTGCCTTTTCCATATATTAAAAATTTAATCCGCCTTTTCTTGCGCCATCTGCAAACGCTTTTATCTTTCCAGTGTAGAGAAATCCTCCTTTATCAAATACAACACTCTTTATTTTTTTTTCTTTTGCTTTCTTTGCCAAAAGCGCTCCCATTTCTTTTGCTTTTTCGGTCATTGTTTTTCCTTTTACACCAGAGGAAGACATTCCAACCAGAGTTGTGCCTTTTTCGTCGTTTATAATCTGTGCATAGAAATATTTGTTTGATTTAAATACTGACAAACGCGGTCGTGCGTCGGTACCGGATATCTTCGCTCTGACACGAGCGTGTCTTCTGGCCCTTCGTTGCAATTTTTCTTTTACCTTATTCATGTTATGTGACTGCACGCTTACCTTGTTTTCTTTTTACCACCTCATCCTCATAGTGTATCCCTTTCCCTTTGTACGGTTCTGGTTTTTTACTGCTTCTGACTTCGGCAGCAAATTGCCCAACCAACTCTTTGTTACTGCCTTGGATGCTAATGGTATTTTTTTCTACTGATACTGATAACCCATCAGGAATGGGGAAACGAACCTTGTGGGAAAAGCCAACCGAAAGCACTAACACATTTCCTTCAAGTTCAGTTTTAAAACCAATCCCTTCCACAACGAGTTTTTTCCCAAACGCCTCATTGACACCACGAATCATATTTGAAATGTGTGATGCATAGGTTCCCCATAGCGCACGGGCTTCGATTGTGTCATTGAGTGGAGATACCACCACTTTTTTATCTTTCACTTCAACGGCAATATTAGAGTTCATCGGTCGGCTCAGTTCGCCAAGCGGACCTTTCACGCTAATAGAGCCGTTTGAAACTGCGACTTCAGTTTTTTCCGGAATGACAATCGGTTGTTTTCCTATTCGTGACATGGTTACCAGATTTTAAATAGCACTTCTCCTCCAACCCTCTTTTTGCGAGCCTCTGCGCCAGTCAAAATTCCCTTCGGAGTTGAGAGAACAAGATTGCCTTTCCCGCGTAAGACCGGTCGTATTTCCGAAACTGATTGATAAATGCGTCTGCTCGGTTTTGAGATTCGAGAAACTCCGTGGATTTTTGACTCGTCGTCGTTGTCATATACTATTTCAACTTCAACACATTTTCGTGCTTTTTTCCCACGTTTTGTAACAGCTTTCAAATACCCTTCTTTTTCTAGCTTTTGAGCTACCTCAAACTTGAATTTTGAATACGGCACAATAATATTTTTCTTCTTTACCGCGGAAGCATTTTTGAGCTGTATGATGAAATCTCCTATTGGGTCATTTACCATGATGATTTTGTAATTCCAGGAATGTGTCCTTCGTTGGCAAGTTCTCTGAAACAGATGCGACAAAGGTCAAAATCTCGCATATATCCTCGTTTTCTTCCGCATTTGAAACAACGCCGAACAACTCGCGATTTAAATTTCGGAATCTTCTGTGACCGTGCAATTGTTGAAGTTTTTGCCATGTACCCTCTCTAAATTTTAGGCTAAGAGTATGTACTCTAAAACCAAGATTTTATTATAATAATATCGTTTCCCCTTCCCAAACAAAGCATTACAGCCTGTTTGGCTCATGCCAAACATAGCCAAAAACTTAGGAGGGTAAACAAATAAAAAAGCTCCCTGAGCTGTGGGGATTATAGTAACAATCAGCCCCCCCAATGTCAAACAGAGGTGTTATATTTCTTGTTTCTCTTTTTGAAGCGGAAACCCGAGATTGATAAGGAGAGCTTTTGCCTCTTTTTTGGTTTTGGCTGTTGTCACAATAGTAACCGAAAATCCAAACACATCTTTGAGATCTTCATCGGATGTCTCAGGAAAAATGGTGTGTTCTCTTATACCGATAGTGTAATTTCCCATCTCATCAATTGAATCTACCGACAACCCTCTAAAGTCACGTGCTCTCGGAAGAGCTATGGATATGAGCTTCTCGAGAAAGTCATACATTCTTTTTCCACGCAAAGTAACTTGGTATCCAATAGCATCACCTTGTCTGACTTTAAAAGCCGCAATTGATTTTTTTGCTCCGCGTGGAGCAGCTTTCTGTCCTGTGATTTTCAGAAGCCGGTCTTCTATAATACCCATGGCATGCTTGTCCGTGTTTTTTTTTCCTGTGCCAGTTGAAATAACAACCGCTTCAACCCTAGGTGCCTGCATTTGGTTAGTGTAATCAAACTCATTTTTTAGAGCACTGAATATTTTTTTCTGTTTTTGCAATACTGATTCCATAGTTGTCTAATCAAGGATCGTGTTACTCTTTTTTGCTACACGAACATATTTTCCGTTTACCAGCTTCTTGCCTATTCTCGTTGGAATATTCCCTTTTGGATCAAGTAGTTGAACGTTGGATATATGTATCGGCATAGTTTTTTTCAGTATTTGTCCTTTTTGGCTACTTCGTGTAGCTTTTTGATGGTGTTGTTTGATATTTATTCCTTCAATAATTACCTGATCGCGCCGCGGCAAAGCTCGCAATACTTTTCCGGTTTTGCCTTTGTCTGTTCCCGCTATGACCATTATTGTGTCTCCTTTTTTTATTTTCATAATGATTTACTTAATGAGTGTAACGAATTTAGAAAATCATTACCCTGTTAAATAACATTTGAGTTTTCTCAATTCTATCGACATGTTGTGTATTTATACTATATGATTTGTTTGACATATTCTTTATATACTTTTTTTCAAATGTTAATTTTTTCTTTGAAAAAATCATTTAACAGGGTTAAGTAAAATATATTCTTCTTCACTTTGTTCATAATCATTATTTTACTAAACTATTTCCTGAGCCAACGAAACTATTTTTTGATATCCCAATTCCCCGATTTCTCTCGGAATCGGACCAAAGATTCTTCCAGCGCGCGGTTCTTTCTTTCCTTTTTCAACAATAACAACAGCATTTTCATCAAAACGTATATATGATCCATCTTTTCTGCGAAATGGTTGGCGCTGTCGTACCACTACAGCGTGGTGTATTTCTTTTTTCTTAACTTGTTTGCGTGGCTCGGCAGTCTGGACCGAGAGTACCACCAAATCTCCAATACGAGCATATCGCTTTTTTGAACCACCGAGAATTTTAAATACTCTGGCGGTTTTGGCACCGGAGTTATCGGTAACTTTTACTATTGTCTCTGGTTGAATCATAATGATTTACTTAATGAGCAGGTCGAATTTAGAAAATCATTACCCTCCCAAGTTTTTGCACAAAATGCCATTGTTTTTTTAACAACATTTAAGATAGTATTTTCTGTTTTTTGTATAGTGTTCATAAGTACAAAAATTTGGGAGGGTTAAGAATTTTATTATCGCTCATCGCTCCTTAAAATTCTAAATGATTTGTCTTTGGAAATCGGCTTGGTCTCTTCTATGCGAACTTTGTCTCCAATGTTAAATGTGTTCCCGGCGTCATGTGCTTTATATTTTTTGACGCGCTTTATATATTTTTTATATGTCGGATGCTTTACATATCGCACCACAGCAACCACCACTGTATCTTTCATTTTGTTCGATACAACTATTCCCGATAGACGCTTCGGGTTTCTTTTTTCTTTGTCGGAGATAGTGTTTTGTGTTGTTTTGTCTGCCATGATATATATTATGTCTGTGTACGACGGATATGTAATTCTGTTTCAATGCGCGCAATTTCTCTTCGTGTATTTTTCGCTTCTTTTACATTACGAATCTTGCTTCCTGCTATCTCAAAACGGAAATTGCGTAGCGACTCCCTTTTTTCATTAAGAAGTTTTTTGAGATCTTTTTCATTTTTGCTCTGTATATCAGTCATGTTATCTTTCCCTCATCACTACTTTGGTTTTAAGCGGCAGTTTTGCTCCAGCTTTTCGCAATGCTTCCCTGGCAATTTTTTCATCCACTCCATCAACCTCAAACAATACACGACCTGGAAGTACCTCAAATACATAAGCTTTTAGATCTCCCTTTCCTTTCCCCATACCTACTTCAGCGGGCTTTGCGGTAACAGGTCTATCTGGGAAAATGCGAATCCATACCTTACCGACTTTGCCGAGTGTGCGAGAAATGACACGTCGTGCGGCTTCAATTTGATTTGACTGAACTCGTTTGTACGTCAAGGCCTTAAGTCCATATGAACCAAATGCAACCGTAATACCGCGAGTAGCAACTCCAATTTTTTTTGGATTTTTCCGGTGTGTTTGCCATTTTCGATGTTTTACTTTCTTTGGGAATAACATAATTACTTTTTATCTTCAAAAATATCCCCTTTGTAAATCCATACCTTAACTCCAATAACACCGTATGGTAATTGTGCCCTTACACGAGCAAAATCAATATCAGCTCTAAATGTCTGGAGTGGAATCCTTCCTTTTTTAATTTGTTCAGTTCGGGACATTTCTGCTCCTCCAAGTCTCCCAGCAATGGCAATGCGAACACCAAGCACATCCCGATTTGCCATAACTTTTTCAACCATCTGTTTGAGTACCCTTCTAAATGGCATTCGTTTTTCAAGACCTTCGGCAACCATTTGCCCCACAATAGCCGCATTTGATTCTGGTGATCGCACCTCCTCAATATCGATTTTGAGTTCTGGGTTGTCAGAGAGCTTGAGTGCGTTAATTTTCTTCTCAATATCTAATTTGAGTTTTGTAGCCCCCTCACCACTTCTGCCAATGATGAGTCCCGGTCGCGAAGTCTTTATAATGACACGAAGCATCTTATCACTCCGCTCTATCTCTACAGAACATACATACAATTTTTTGAGACGTTTTTCAAGATACTTTCGAATTGTTTCATCCGTTTTTATAAATTCACGGTAACGCTTAGGATCAGAGCTAAACCAACGAGACTTCCAGTCCCTTATGATTCCCAACCTATGCGCGTATGGATGTACAGTGTGTGTCATAAAATCAGTTTATGAGGTTTTTCCGCCTTTGGCGGAAGCTTTTAGCTTTTTAGGTAAAATGCGTTTTTTTACTGCCGGAGTTTTTATCTTTACAGCTACCTCTTTTTGTACTGACTGTTTGGATACTGCCTTCTTATCTACCTTTTTTTCCTTCTCACCAAGCATCACGCTAACATGACTGGTTCTTTTCCGTATTGGCGCAGCTCGTCCTCGTGCTCGTGCTTGAAATCGCTTGAACACAAATCCTTTATCAACCTGAATGCTTTTGATAATAAGGTCATTGCTTTTAGACCCAGTGGTTTGTTTAGCGTTTGCGAGCGCGGATGTAATGAGTTTTTTTACAGGGTCGGCTGCTTTCTTCCCAATAAAAGAAAGTGTGTTGAGGGCATGGTCAACACTTTTTCCTCGCACCAAGTCAGCAATAAGTCTGACCTTTCGAGGAGATTGTCGGTAATTTTTAAGTGTTGCTTTCATATATTATTTATTTTTTGGTTTCAGCCGAAACCTTGGCCGCTTTTGCTGCTGCTACTTCGGATTCTTTCTTTTTTATTTCCAACTCTTTCTGCATTTTACCCCCATGTCGTACAAATTTTTTGGTTGGAGAAAACTCTCCTAATCGATGTCCTACCATCTCTTCATTGACAAATACATCTATATGCTCCTTCCCGTTGTGAACGCCAAAAGTAAAGCCGACCATCTCGGGTGAAATCTGGCTCCTACGAGCCCATGTTTTAATGGTCCCTACTCCTGTAGGCTTTTTGCCTTCTACTTTTTTCAGTAGTTTTTCGTCTACATATGGACCTTTTTTTAGTGATCGTGCCATGTATATAAAAAATAACAGCTCCTGTGAGCTTGACGCCAATATTACGCAATATATGGCTTAATGTCAAACCATCACGCGCCTTAGCTGCACCTTATTTACCCCCGTTTTTTACCGACTTTCCTTCTTTTTACAATAAGAGCGTTTGAGTATTTCTTCACACGTCTCGTCTTTTGTCTTTTGCCTGTCGGTTTCCCCCACTTGCTTCGTGCTCTCCGATGACCTCGCCCCGCACGCCCCTCTCCGCCACCATGCGGGTGATCAACTGGGTTCATTGCCGCACCACGCACAGTGGGACGCCTACCAAGCCAGCGCGATCTGCCTGCCTTTCCAATAGTCACCAATTTATGTTCTTCATTGGAAACCTCTCCAATAGATGCCCATGAGGTAGATTTAACCTTTCTGATTTCAGAGGACGGCATCTTAAGATGTGCAAATCCACCATCAAGCGCTATGACTTCTGCATAATTGCCTGCAGACCGAGCAATTTTTGCACCACCATTTGGTTTTAGCTCAACATTGTATACAAAGGTACCCACCGGAATCTCCGACAGTGGAAGACGATTCCCTGGTTTGGGTTGTGCTTTTTCAGAAACAGTAACAATATCCCCAACAACAACCGACTGAGGTAGAAGTATGTAGCGTTTTTCTCCGTCACGATATGAGATAAGTCCTATAAATCCTGACCGGTTTGGATCGTATTCAATGGTTTCAACTTTTGCTGGAATATTTTTTTTGTTATACAGAAAATCTATATCTCGATAACGCCGCTTGTGTCCACCGCCCTTGTGTCTCGTTGTAAGACGACCAGCACTATTTCTACCAACAGATCGCTTAAAACCTCGTGTCAAAGACTTCTTTGGTTTTGAAACAGTGAGTTTCCCTTTATATATAACCGATGTCATTCCTCTACGACCCGGAGTTGTAGGTTTATACACTTTCATATTACACAATTTCTATACTATCGCCTTTACGCAGATATACATACGCTTTCTTTCCGGCTCCTCTTACGCCAAATCGTCCCTTTATTCGAGAAGGAACAATCTTTTTAGGTATTGGGGTAACTCGAATTTTAAGCGGTTTGACTTTATAAAAATGAAGAACCGCATCTGCAATGATTTTTTTGGTTGCCGTAGTTGCAACCTCAAATACATATACACCGTTTTGCGCCTGCGATGTCGCTTTTTCCGTGATGCGCGGACGTCTCAGGACAAACGATAGATCACTTTGCTCAGATGAGAGTTTCTTCTTGGGCACAGTATTGTCTGGTGTAACCTCTTTCTTTTCATGGATACGCGCACTAGTAGTTACGGATTTCTCTTTCACTTCCGTATTTTCTGGTTTTTTTTCTTTTTTAAAACTAAATAATGCCATGATGTATCATTTATTTGTATTTTTCTTCGTATTATCGGTAGATGTTGTAGCAGATAGTGCCACATCTTTTGAAGATCTTGCTTCTAGAAAAGAAATGGATTCTTTTGGATGTGAAACAACTAAATATTTGTATTTAAGTACATCACTCGGGTTTAAGTTTTGTATTTTGCCAATTGTTACGTTTCCAAAATTTTTAAAGCTTTTCTCCACATTTTCATCTCTCTCTACTATTGAAACTATTGCGGTATTTTTTCGTTTCGTAGCAAGCTTCTCAAAATTTGGAATTGTAGAAAGAGCTGTCAAAATTTCTTTTGCCTGAGCCGACTTTGGAGATGCTATTGAAATATCGTCAACAAATAGTAACTCACCGTCTTTTAATTTCCGTGAGATTACTATGTAGAGTGCTTTCGTTTTCATTTTTCTGTTAATTTTCTTTTTGTAATTTCTTTCGTTCCTTGGACCAAAAGTCACACCTCCCCCCTTCCATAGTGGAGAGCGTATAGATCCGTGTCGTGCTCGACCAGTGCCTTTTTGCCGCCACGGCTTCTTGCCCCCTCCCCTTACATCACCTCTCTCCTTTGTGTGAGCAACCGGAGTTCGTTTGTTGCTTTCAATAGAAACAACAACTTGATGCACTAAATCTGCATTCCATTGAAGACCAAAAACCTGTTTCGGTAGTGTTACCGTACCTTTTTGCTGTCCTGCTTGGTTGTATACTGATGCTTTCATATAAAATAATATTAGTTGTGTATCTCAACCAAGGTTCCCAATCGACCTGGCACAGAGCCCTTTACCACCAAAAGATTATGCTCCTTATCAATTTGCAAAATAGGAACATTTTTGAGAGTTATTCTGTCTCCCCCCATTCTCCCGGGCATTTTTTTTCCCTTGAATACCCTCTGTGGACCAGTGGCTCCTATTGAACCTCCTTCACGCTCAGAATGTTTTTGCCCGTGGGTGCGTGGACCGCCATGGAACCCATGCCTCTTCACCACACCTTGGAATCCTTTGCCTTTTGAAATTGCCGAAATAGTCACTTTCTCACCTTCTGAAAAAGTAGATACATCAACAATGTCTCCGACGGAATAGTCAGCTTTCCCATCATCATTTTTAGCGTGACGCTTTGTACCGGTTCTAAATTCCATCAGGACTTCAAAAGAGCCATGCTCCTTTACATGGCCTTTCATTGCTTGATTTAGATGTTTTTTGTTACGTGTTCCATACCCCACCTGTGTTGCGCTATAACCATCGATGTCTTTACTTTTCATTTGAGTAACAACAACAGGCCCAACACTAAGCACTGTTGCGGGATACACTTTGCCTTCACTATCGAAGACTTGTGTCATATGTTGTTTTTTTCCAAGAATAAATTTCATAATATTGTCCTACACCGTACAGCTTGCTGCGCGGAATAGACATTGTAATTGTACAGATAACGAGTACGGTTACTGCACCATTTTTACGTCAATGTTGACGCCAGAGGGTAAGCTTAAGTTAGTAAGCGCTTCAATCACTTTCTGCGACGGATTGAGAATATCTATGAGCCTCTTATGGACTCTCATCTCAAATTGTTCTCGCGCATCTTTAAAAATAAACGATGCTCTGTTTACTGTGTACTTTTTAATCTCCGTCGGTAGTGGCACTGGCCCAACCAAATGTGCATCAAGTCGCATAACGGTATCTATTATTTGTTTTACCGATGCGTCAAGTATTTTATGTTCATATGCACGCACTCGGATACGCAACTTTTGAACCACTACTTCCTTCTCCTGCTGTGTTTTAGCTTTGGGTACAGACCTTTTTTTTACCACGGTGCTCTTTTTCTTAGCAGCCGAAGCTCTAGGTTTCTTTGTGGTTGTTTTTTTCTGTGTTGCTTTTGTTGCCATGAGCTGGGATTTTGGAGGGACTCCCTCCAGTGTGGTAATTACAACGAACTTCCTAACAAAAGTAATCAGCTATCTAGCTGATTACTTTTGTTACAACTCCTGCGCCTACTGTTTTACCTCCTTCACGTACCGCAAACCGTTGCTGTTCTTCAAGAGCAACAGGTGCAACGAGCTTTACCTTAAATGTCACAGTGTCGCCTGGCATTACCATCTCGGTTCCTTCAGCAAGAGTAACTTCACCTGTTACATCAGTGGTCCTGATATAAAACTGTGGTTTGTATCCTGTAAAGAATGGGGTGTGCCGTCCACCTTCATCTTTGCTAAGAATGTATACTTCGCCTTCAAAATCAGTATGCGGAGTTACTGAACCTGTCTTTGCAAGCACCTGACCTCGATGAATGTTCTCCTTCTTAGTGCCGCGCAATAAAATACCTGCGTTGTCACCCGCCTGACCTTCATCAAGTTGCTTGTTGAACATTTCAATGCCAGTAACAGTTGTTTTGGTTGTGTCTTTGATTCCAATTATTTCAACTTCCTCACCGACTTTAACTTTTCCTCTCTCGATTCGTCCGGTTACAACTGTACCGCGTCCTTCAATTGAGAAAACGTCTTCAATTGGCATTAGGAATGGCTTGTCAATTTCACGCTTCGGAATAGGAATATACTCATCAAGTGCTTTTGTGAGCTCGAGAATTCCTTTTGCCCACTCATCGTCCACTGACTTTGCGTCAAGTGCCTTGAGAGCCGATCCTCTTATCACAGGTGCATCCTTACCGTCAAATCCTTGCTTATCGAGTAATTCTCTGATTTCCTCTTCAACCAAATCAATAAGATCTTTATCATCAACCTGATCTACTTTGTTGATAAAAACAATAATTTTTGGAACGCCAACCTGTTTTGCCAAAAGTACATGCTCCCTAGTTTGGGGCATCATACCATCGGATGCTGCAACTACGAGGATCGCGCCGTCCATCTGTGCTGCACCTGTAATCATGTTTTTGATGTAGTCAGCATGTCCGGGAGCATCAATGTGCGCGTAGTGACGCGCATCTGTTGAGTACTCGTTGTGGGAAAGAGCAATAGTAATACCACGTGCTTTTTCCTCGGGAGCACTGTCTATTTCATCTACCTTCCGCAATCTTACTTCATTTCCCGCAAGAGAAAGAACATGCAAAATAGCGGCGGTGAGTGTGGTCTTACCATGGTCAACATGACCGATGGTACCTACATTTACATGTGGTTTAGACCTGTCGAATTTATCTGCCATAATACTTCCTTGGATTAACTGCCAGAGTCAGTTCGCGAGAAACATCACTGATTCCCAGCAACTAAGAGCCAAATTACTGATAACGTACGTGCCTGATACCGTATAGACTTCCCTAGACTAGAACCAGCGCAACTAAAAATAACGCGCAATGCGATATGCGCTATTCTAACAGAATATTGCTTAATTAGTCAAGAAAATCACCCTCTGCGTGCGTGCAGAGGGTGAATGTGCATATTAATATACGTTTGATATTTCTTTCCAATTCTCAGGCGAATTATCTAAGATGGACTTTTTGGGTCCCACCGGGACTCCGGTACACGATAATGTGTCCACCTCGAAAATGTTTGACCCGTCGAGTTCTGCAAAAATAAATTTGATGTTGGTAAGATTATCGCCGAATATGACACGAGTTAAATTCGCAAAAGTAAAGTTTGCGTCGTCGAGATTGAATTCCGTGAGGTTGACTCCAAAAAGATTGACCCGAGTGAGATTAATCTCACCTTTAGGTCGATCTTTGTTGAATTCTGCCACACATCCGTTTTTAAGTAGAGCGACAAGCTCAGCCTTTGATAATTTTTTAGTTGGCATTTAAATTCTCCTATTTGGTGTTTAGTTTTCAAATGTACAAAATATAACCCAATAAAAAGATAACATGAAATTATCAGTATGTCAATTCTTTTCATGTGGTATCATGTCCTCAGACGATCTTACACAACAACTATAGGAGGAATCTTCTATGGATAGTAAAAAGATATCCATGCTCTATCGAGCAATGGATATGCTCGGCATTATAAATGATCCAACAAGAGCCTTGATGGCAGAGAAAATCGACGGGGCATTCTGGAGAGTGATTTATGTGGATGGCGAATGTGCACGAATAGTCGAACGCGCCGCCGAAGAAGTGGGATTGAGCCTCAGGGAAGTTGCTGAAGTTTTTAAAGTACGTTACTTCAGTACCTATGCACGAAACCAATATGCTAGAGATCGAAGAAATGACTATAAGGAGTTTGTTGAAGGATTAACGAGTCGTACGCTTAAACAGAAGCTTCTCATCCCAATTGCAGAAAAGGGTCTTAACCAACTTGTTAATACATACAAAACCTTGGGAAAAGGTGGCCTTAGAGCAACAAATCTACTGAAACAGATATACAGAAAAAAGAAGTCTCCTAAATATCAGTTAGAAGATACTTAAACCGCCACAGAACTGGCGGTTTAGTTTTGTGTTTAGCTCCTAAACCATCCCGTTTAAGCGAAGTGATAGGACGACACAAATAAAGTTTGTGTTTATCCTCTCACCTCAATAATTGTCTGGGCGACGTTGGTGGGCACAACAGCATAGTGGTCAAATTCCATGGTGGAACTTCCCCTCCCTTCGGTCATTGAGCGAAGGATTGTGATGTAGCCAAACATTTCCGAAAGCGGCACTTTTGCATTTACCACTTTGAGCATTCCGCGCTCCTCAGTGCTTTCAATCTGCCCACGCTTGGAACTCAAGTTTCCGGTGATGTCACCCATAAACTTCTCGGGTGTTACTATCTCGACTTTCATAATAGGTTCAAGGAGTACTGGGTTTGCCCGCTTTACTGCGTCTTGAAACGCTTGCGAAGCGGCAATTTTAAATGCAATTTCAGATGAGTCCACTTCATGGTATGAACCATCAAAAAGTTCGCATGAAATATCCACCAGCGGATATCCCGCGACAGTGCCTCTATCCATTGCCTCTCTGACTCCTTTTTGAACCGCAGGAATGTACTCGGCTGGTACTACGCCTCCTTTAATGGAGTTGATGAATTCAAATCCGTCTTCACGTTTAACATTTTTAGGCAGTTTTGCACCTTCCTCAAGTGGGACTAAAGGCTTGATACGTATTTTGACATGACCGTACTGACCACGACCACCTGTCTGCTTAATGTATTTTGTTTCAGCTTCCGCCTCTTTTTGTATTGTTTCGCGATACGCTACTTGCGGTTTGCCAACATTGGCTTCCACATTAAACTCGCGTTTCATTCTATCAACAAGAATGTCGAGGTGAAGCTCACCCATGCCGGAAATAATAGTTTCAAGAGTCTCTTTGTCTGTCGTTATCTTAAAGGTAGGATCCTCATCGGAAAGTTTTTTAAGCGCGATACCCATTTTTTCCTGGTCTGCTTTTGTTTTCGGTTCAATGCGAAGTTGAACCACTGGCTCAGGAAATTCAATTTTGTCTAGTATTATCGGATGTGCTTCGTCGCAGAGTGTGTCTGAAGTTTTTGTGTCTTTAAGTCCAACTGCTGCGGCAATCTCACCGGCATAGACCTTCTTTACATCCTCGCGATGGTTTGCGTGCATACGCAAAATTCGTCCCAATCGCTCTTTCTTGCCAGTCGATGAATTATATATATATGAACCTGCCTCTATCGTTCCTGAGTACACACGAAAGTAAGTCAGTTGCCCCACAAATGGATCAGTCTGGAGTTTAAATGCAAGTGCTGCAAATGGCTCATCATCGGATGCTTTTCGCTCTATTTCCTCTTCTGTTTTTGGATCTATTCCTTTTATTGGCAGTATATCAAGTGGTGAAGGAAGATAATCTATAACCGCATCAAGTACAAGCTGTATCCCTTTGTTTTTAAGTGCTGAACCAGTAAACACCGGTACCAATACGTTTCCAATGACTGATTTTCGTAAAATCCTTTTTAAATCCTCAACGGGAATTTCTTTTCCTTCAAGAAAGTCCTCAGTTGCTTTTTCATCATTTTCAACAATTTTTTCTACGAGCTCACTGTGGAGTTTTTGAGCTTCGTCTTTCATATTTGGAGGTATGTCTCCAGTCCGAACTTTCTCCCCCATATTTCCTTCAAAGTAGTATGCCTTCATTGTGAGCAAATCAACTATTCCTTCATGTTTTTCTTCTTCACCTATTGGAATTTGCATCTTAATTGCATTTTTTGTTAGCCTGTCCAATATTGTTTTGAATGACCGGTCAAAACTCGCACCGGTTCTGTCTAATTTGTTTATAAAGCAAATGCGTGGCACATTGTATTTATCCGCTTGCCTCCAGACGGTTTCTGACTGCGGTTCAACACCGGCAACTCCGTCGAAAACCACAACGCCGCCATCGAGCACCTTAAGAGAGCGTTCAACTTCAACGGTAAAATCCACATGTCCGGGAGTATCAATAATATTTATTCTGTGCTTGAGTGTTTCATCCCCTTCTTTTGCATATGTGGGTGTCCAAAAAGTAGTGGTTGCGGCTGATGTAATCGTGATTCCACGTTCTCGCTCTTGTTCCATCCAGTCCATCACTGCTTCGCCTTCGTGTACCTCGCCTATTTTGTGTGAGACACCGGTATAGAAAAGAACGCGCTCGGTAATAGTCGTCTTTCCAGCGTCAATATGGGCAATAATGCCAATATTTCTTACTTTTTCCAGCGGATAATCTCTTTCCATATATTTTTATTATTTTTCGTTAAAGCGAGGATGTTTCATTTTCAAAACCTCGCGCAACCAATTCTTTTTCCATTAAAGCGCAATGGGTGCTCATGAGATGCCTTGCGCAGCTCAGCAGAGGAAGCTATGCAAATTTTCATTAGAAAATTTATGTGTGCATTTCACAAGCACTCACGAGCGACCCTTTACCACGCAAAGTGCGCAAATGCCTTATTGGCTTCTGCCATTTTATGTGTATTTTCTTTCTTCTTTACTGCATCCCCTTCGTTGTTGCTTGCAGCAATCAGCTCATTGGCGAGATTTTTATACATGGGAGAACCTTTCTTTGCTCGCGCAGCATTGATTATCCAGCGCATAGCGAGAGCTTGTCTCCTTTCTGGACGAACTTCTCTCGGCACCTGATAGTTGGCACCTCCGACACGGCGAGATCTTACCTCCATCGTCGGGGTTACATTTCGCAGAGCTGTTTCAAAAATCTCAGTAGGGTCATCTGTTTTTATTTTTGTTTTTATTTCATCAAATGCATTGTACACAACCTTGCGCGCGGCATTTTTTCTGCCATCTTTCATAATTGAGTTTGTGAATTTTGCAACTTTTACAGAATTGTATACTGTTTCCGGTGCTGTTTTGTTTTTATTTTTTATCTTTCTTCGCATACGAGGATTATTATAGCGTTAATCGCCTTTTTGTTTTTTAGCACCGTAAAGACTTCTACCCTGTTTTCTATTTTCCACACCCGCTGTATCGAGCTTGCCACGAACCACCGTGTAACGAACACCGATGTCTTTTACCCTTCCTCCGCGCAGAAGCACCACTGAGTGTTCTTGTAGATTGTGCCCCATACCAGGAACATATGCAGTTACTTCCATACCATTAGTAAGACGTACCCGCACAATTTTTCTGATAGCAGAGTTCGGTTTTTTCGGGGTCTTTGTGGTCACCTTAATACATACGCCTCGTTTAAATGGAGACGAATAAAATGCCGGCCTGTTCTTGAGTGTATTAAAACCACGGCTAAGAGCCACCACTTTGGATTTTTTGGCGATTTTTTTCCTTTTCTTTTTTACGAGCTGATTTATGGTTGACATGTGTCCTCTCTAAATTTTTGGCTATACGTCTGATAAACAAAACATCCCCACAGGGAATACTAGCATTTATCCTCCTTATTTTACTAAAAAACTGCGCAATGCACAGTGACACTACTCTACTATATGAATACTATGAATGCAATATTTTAGAAAAATGGAATCCCTGTGATGAGTGTAAAGAGAAATGAGATAAGTGCAAAAAAGTACGGCCAAAGGAAAAATATGAATATAAAGATAAAACCCACCGCTGCGACAAACCCGTAGCGGATCATGAAATTCTGGAAGCGCATGTATGGCTGCATAAGCCCATACGGCAAAATTGCTGAGAGCACCTTTGATCCATCGAGTGGTGGCACCGGAATGAGATTGAAAAATGCGAGAAGAATATTTATGAATACCACATAACCGGCAAACTCTACAAAGGAAGCGGATACAAAATCAAATGCAATACCAAACCGAATAAGAAGACCAAAAACAAGAGCAAGTAAAACATTGACCAGTGGTCCCGCACCGGCGACCATTGCCTCCCCCCATTTGCCATTGCGCAGATTATACGGATTGTACGGCACTGGCTTTGCCCAGCCGATAAGAAAATTTGCTCCTGAAATCACCAAGAGTGCAGGGATTATGATTGAACCTAATGGATCAATGTGTTTGAGCGGATTAAGAGTGAGTCTTCCTGCAAGCCGTGCAGTCGGGTCACCGAGATACTCGGCAACATAGCCATGCGACACTTCGTGTATGACTATAGAGAGAATAAGTATCGTTATAATAAAAACAAAGTCAATTTGCATAGTATGTGCCTTAATGATAGCATAGCGTTTATAAAATTGAAAAATATGGCAAAGACGTGTCCAGTTACAGGAAAGGGTTCAAAGGTTGCAGGTGGTTATAGCAACCGTACTCGTGCTACCCAATTTAACCCCACCCCCAAAGTCAGACGTCATCCCAATCTCCAAAAAAAGAAAATTTATATTCCCGAACTCAAAAAAAGTATTACACTCACACTCTCCACAAAAGCAATTAAGACAATCAATAAAAAAGGAGCGTATGTGACGCTCAAAAAAGCGGGAATTATCTAGCTTGTTAGCTTTCTAGCTTCTAGCTAGTTAGAATACAATTTGCTACTTACAAAAATCGTACGATATATCGTACGATTTTGTGTGTCACTTTACTTAATGTCCAATCTTTTCTAAAATCATTTCAGATAAATATATACCAT
>JADFSL010000003.1 GCA_022560785.1 Patescibacteria group bacterium | reverse complement strand
CTTCGTTTTCTTCATAGTCCATAAGAATACAATCTGGAACGGTATCAAAGGTTGTATTAGATTCTTTTGAATCACCACTTGAAAATATCATCACCCCTACCACGGCGACAACAGCGAGTATAATAATTGTGATGAATGTCTTGTTTATCATATTTCGTTATTGACTAGCAAGAGCCTTCTCAATAATGGTTTTGACTTGTTCATATGGAAGCGCTCCACTGAATGGAAATACTTCTCCGTCTTTATTTATCACTATCGTAAACGGAGTACCGCGACCACCGGAATCAATTGCGTTTCGAAGGTCTGCTTGAACTTTATCTCTGTGCCGTTCCGATTCAAGACACTCTGAAAATGCCACTTGTGGTAATCCGAGAGTACTGGCAAGTTCTTTGTACAAATCAGTTCCTAACCTGCTCTGATTATCAAAAAGTTCTTCTGTGAACTGCCAAAATATATCATTCCCACCAAGCTGGGCTGCACACTCTGAAGCCATGCCGGCAAGAAACGCATGAGAATGTATAGAAGTAAGGGGGAAATGTCGGTATACCCATTTTATTTCATTAGGATATTCTTCAATTATACGCGTAAGAGTTGGATGAAAACGCTTACAGAACGCGCATTCAAAATCTGAATATTCCACAATTGAAACTAAAGCATTTTTATTACCAAAAATATGGTCGTTTTCATCAACGGGACGAATATTTTCTGCGGTCGGTGAAAGATTATTGCCGAATGAACTATTCTCGCTACGCGGGACTGCACCACCAGCACTCCACCCGCTGTATATGACAGCTCCAGCTACAACTACTCCTGCGATAACAATAGCAATTGGAATTGGAATTGAATACTTATTGTCCTTCTCTTCCATACGTTTACCGTTGCGGACTTGGTCCTGAAATTCTTTCCGGTCCCCTATTTTTATACCTGCTAATAAAATCTTGTATTCTTTGATTATCCAACATATCGTTTTCAATATCGAAGCTGTCTATCCTCCTCCATGCAACGAGGGCTATATCGGTATCGTTTGACTGCCGCGGCGTGATTATGACTTTTGCTTCATCAAATGTTTCCAACTCTTCAAGAATAGAGTCCGAAATTCGTGGGTGGTACGCAATCCAAATATCGCCGTGTTCAAGATTATGTATTACTTGTTCGTCAAATAATGCCTCATCACGATCATAAAACCCAATGAGAGCGGGGTTTGCGTAGTGCCACCCTGAAGAAGGTGGGTTTGAATTGTATGGCGGATGTTCGTCGCCTTCTTTAATATGATTTCTGCCTTGATCGTCAAATACCACACTGAAGTCTTCGCTTTTGGGCAATTCATTTCTAACCGATACGAAAAACCAATACCCCAGAGCAAAAAGAATAAGAACAAGAATAAAATATCCAATAAATGATTTGGTAGATTGAGCTTTTTGTGCAGACTTATGCGAACTGTCTCGCATTTCTTGTTTTGCTCTTTTTCTTTCTTCGTATTCATTCTTTGGTGTTAGTTCATCCATATTTTTTATATTTATTTATAAAGCTCCGTATTGGGATGCACTGCAAGCCATGAGAACCAGAAACCTGCAATATACGGCAATTGAGTCTTGTTTTCCCCTATAAACATGCGCACTTCTCCAATGTCGCTTTTCTCTATAGTAATAAGTTCTCCGTCAAAAGTGTCAGTTGTTGTGCTCTCAGTCAATGCAGGCGAATGATACGCCTTGAACTTTCCATTCACCTCAATACCAAGTACTATTTCTTTTTGATGAAGTCTGCTGTCGCTGAATGTCGCACCAAAACTGACGGTGTCATCGGTATAATAGTCTCCGTACGGATCCGATCCGTATATGCGAGTTGCTCCGGTGTTACGAGAAAGAACTTCGGTATCTGCATACTTTTTCTTCCAGTCACCATACAGTACGGTGTCGGACGGAATAATTGAAAGACGAAAGCCGGTAAATATTCCAAGAACTGCTTCACCGAGAACTTGCGACCACAGTGATTCATTCTCTGGATTATCTGAGCGGTTATACATAAGAAGATTTGACTGCCACAGTTTGCCCGACACACCAAATTCAACAGGCTTGCCATTAATTTTTCTTTCAAACACGACACCGGTTGCACAAAGCGGACAATAAGTCACCACAATAGGGTCATCTGCTATGGTATCGTTTACTATCTCGTGCCACACAAGAATTTGGTATGGATAAAACCGTTTAGTCCCTTTATACACAATTCCAAGACCGACACTACTGTCCTTCAAAAACCCTTCTGCCTCCTTTATGCCTATAAACTTCGGACTGTCAATTGACGGAATGCCGTCTTTTGGCGGGCCACCTGAGAGAATTTCATCAAGCGGTATTGAATGCTTGACGCCATCGGTGACAAATACTTCTCGTGTTGATTTTGGCATAGTGCTGTTTGATTTATCTATCTCACTATTTTCTTCCGAAGCGTTACCAAACATCACACCTTCAAATTCTTCAAGTGTAATGGTGTCGCCTCTTGGGATTTGAAATGATTCTCCCCTTATAAAAAAGTAGGTCGCCACCGCAACAAAAATAATGATTATTACAACTAATACCTTAATTGCCATATTATCGTTTAAATATACCAATAACGCTTATCAAATTTTTTGTAAATGAATTGTGCTTTAACTCATAGCAGATCGTCTGTCCTTCCCGAAACGAAAGTACCACACCTTTTGATTCAAGTTTGGAGAGCTGGTGTGATGCAGCAGAGTTTGAAACACAAACCGAATCAGCAATTTCGTTGACGCACATTCCGTCTTTTTCTTTGAGCAACAGACACAATATTTTAAAACGGGTCGGGTCGGAGAGAATTTTAAACGCAGATGTGGTTCTTATAACTTTATCTATATCATGCATATGTACATATGAACATATGTTCATATGTTAGCATATAGAAACAGCGAGTCAATGTAAAATACTGTGGATTACTTCTTTATATTTTCCTTGAAGTGGTTGAGTGACTCAACCTGTTCTTCGTTTAGGTGAACGACTGGACGCTTTTTTTTTATTTTACCTATTGCCTCCTCAACCGTATCGCCTTGTGCAACAAAATACGCGGCGACCATCGTCGGCGCCCGACCATGCCCGTGTTTGCAATGTACATATACTTTTCGTTTGAGCGCCACACACTGCTCCAAAATCGCAACGCCAACGGTAAATTGATCTTCATTCGGTGAATGCTCGTCCGCTGTAGGGAGCCAGAAAAAAAATTCAACACCAAACGGCTGGTCGACACGCTCCTTTTCAAGAGACATGTCCGCCGTTATTCTTTTTTCCAGCAGTTCCTTGCTGAAATGTGTTCCGCAACAAGCATTGGTGCCAATAAAAATTTCATCGGTAATTTGATTATATTCAAACTCAGTCGCATGATGATTTTTTTCTTCCATGATGATTTACAGTATAGCATAGCAAAAACTGCACAAAGAAGCTGATTTATTGTATACATGCAACTTGTGCGCTATTATTTTTCTATGGTTACCATATATCTATACGCTTTCTCAAGCGTCATAATCATCAGTCTTATATCACTCATTGGAATTATGGTTCTATCATTGCGGAAGGAACTTCTCCAAAAAAGTATTTTTCTAATAGTGAGTCTTGCAATTGGTGCACTTTTTGGTGGTGCTTTGATTCACCTCATACCAGAAGCATTTGAGAAAATAGAAAATTCAGCTCTGGTTTCCCTACTTATTATTTCAGGTATTCTGTCATTTCTTGTTTTGGAAAAATTTCTCATGTGGCATCACTGTCATGGTCATGGTAGTAACGAAGATCATACTGGCGACAATATTAAACCACTTGGTTTTTTGGTTATCATTTCAGACGGTATACACAATCTTGTAGACGGTATCATCATCGGGGCAAGTTACCTTATAAGCATTGAGGTCGGCATCGCTGCCACTATTGCCGTTATACTGCATGAAATACCACAAGAAATCAGCGACTTTGGACTTTTAATTCATGCTGGATTTACCAAAATGAAAGCGCTCGCTATTAATTTTGCAACAGCTCTATTGGCAATAGTTGGAGTGGGAATTGCATTTGTTCTTGGTGGAAACAGTGAAATATTTACTCCTGCAGTGCTCGCTTTTGCTGCTGGAGGATTTATTTACATTTCGGGATCTGACCTTGTGCCAGAGATTCACAAAATTTCTGATTTAAAACGCTCGTCTTTGCAACTTTTTATGATTTTGGTTGGAATAGGGTTAATGTTTGCACTTTTGCTGCTTGAGATATAAAAAACGGTATAGTTGCATTTTGTAACCTTTTCTGGGTACAGTTACATACTGATAGAGAAAGCTACTGTGAATTCAGGTGGTATACAACTGCATATTCTGATTGAAGAGGCTAGAAATGGGAGCGAGAAGGCATTCCGAGAGATTTTTGAGCACTTAAATGACCGGCTCTTTCTCTATTGTCTATCGCATACCAAAGGTAGAGATGACGCTTTGGATATTCTACAAGATACATTCGTGGAACTGTGGATAGGACTTCAAAAGTTCTCCTACAAGTCTGACGAGGCATTCTACGGATTTATCTTCACAATACTCAAGCGAAAGCTCATTAGATATTACAAAAAATCAAAACGCAAGACAGTGTCTTTAGAGGAGAACGGTTTGGATCCCAGTTATGAGATGGAAAAAGAAGACCATCGTTATCTTCTAAGACATATCAGCGCGCTTGGCGAAAAGTATCAGGATTTACTTCGACTCCGGTATTGGTCAGGCATGACTTTTGGAGAAATATCTTCGGTCTTGGGGATTACAGAAAGTGCAGCGAAAGTGCGCCACCACAGAGCATTACAAAAATTACGAGTTAACCTACATGAACATGGAAACACCATCTAATGATATTGAGAAAAAACTGGAAAAAATAAAGCCTGTAAAACTCTCGGATTCAGAGAAAGGTGTTTTGTGGTCTAAAATTATGCGTGATATAGAAACAAAATCTTACGAAAAGAAGCTATCAATCTTTTCAATTTTCAGCAGGAAGTTTGCTTTTGCATCCATTTTAATAGTGGCTCTTGTTGGAGGTTCGACAGTAACTGTTGCAACAGCAAATGATGCAAAACCTGGAGACTTTCTCTTTCCTATTGATATTATATCGGAGAAAATGCAACTTGTATTTACAAAGAGAAATAAAAAAAGCACCTTGCGTCTCAGGTTTGCCGAGGAGCGGTTAAATGAGGCAAGGATTACACTTGCTGCTGTCACCGGCACAAGTAACTTCTATAATAACTCAATAACGGAAACAAATCTTGAAACAGCACAAAGTGCGCCACTTGCTGGACACGTATTCGATGCGGGCGATATAGACAAAGCAAATGAAGCGCTAACGGTGGCTCTTGGCTATCTGGAAAACACACGCATCATCCTTGTAGATGAGGGGAATGAAATCGCTCTCTTTATCATTGATGACATTATCAGTGATTTGACAACGCTTGCTGTGGATTATATGAACAACCTTGATGAACTCAAGATCACAATTAAAGATGATGAAGAAAAAGTTAGTATTAAGATAATTGCTTCAAGCGATGGGCTTAAATCCAAGTTCAAATTTGAACAGGAAGAAGGAGAAGAAGAGGGAAAAATAAAGATTGAACTAAAAACAGAGAAAAAAGATGGTGAAAACGAGCTTAAGACTGAATTTAAATTTGAACAGAAGGAGGATGGAGAGATCAAATTTAAATTTGAGTTGAAGAATAAAAAGGGTAAAAAAGATGGAAAGAAAGGAAAGATTACTCTCTGTCATGTCCCTCCTGGCAATACAGATAACGAGCAAACCATAAAAGTAGGTAGTTCTGTAGCGCGAGCACACTTGTCTCATGGGGATGTGTTAGGTGCATGTGCGGATGATAGTGCAGATGACGACGCTCCAGATGAAACTGATCCAGTACTTTCATCAATTGGAAGTGATGTAACGGGAGACACAACTGCAACTATTACTTGGACTACTGATGAAAACGCTGATAGTAAAGTAGAGTACGCTACTTCAACACCTATAGATGATGCATTTGACCCGCAAACAGTATCAAACACAAATGATGTAACATCACATAGTATTAACCTAACAGAGCTTCTTGCTGAAACAGAGTATTTCTACGAAGTTTCATCAAAAGACCCATCTGGAAATAAAACCACATCAAGTGTTCACTCGTTCACTACTGCCCCAGAGGGTGATACTACAGCACCGACAGTCAGTAATGTTGCATCGAGCACAACTCAAACTACTGCAACCATAACATGGGACACTGATGAGATTTCAGACAGTACAGTTCACTACGACACGACCTCTGGAGTCAGTACTTCCGATTCATCAGTGCACTCTGCAAATTATGAAACAAGCCACTCACTAATAATTGCCGGACTGATAGCTGAAACTACATACTACTTTATCGTCTTGTCTGAAGACCCGTCTGGGAATGCAACAACGTCAAATGAGTTTACATTTACAACCAAACCGCCCACACCAGACACAACAAACCCAGTTATAAGTAATGTAAATGAGACGGTCGACAGCCACACCTCAGCGACAATTACTTGGACGACCGATGAGGATGCCGACTCTATCGTTTATTACAGCAGTACCACCGATCCAGTCAACACTAGCGACAGTGAGACAGACTTTGTCAGCAACACTTCCATGACACAGAGCCATAGTATAGAGCTCTCTGGACTACTTGAGGGAACAACTTACTTCTATACCATTGTTTCAAGCGATACTTCAGGCAACACAGCAACATCAAGTGATCATCATTTCATCACAACAGCTCCTGATACTACCGCACCAGTTATCAGTAGTGTGGCTTCAGCAAATATAACTGCAAGCACAACGGTTGTCACTTGGACAACCGATGAGAATGCAGACAGTACGGTCTACTATGACACCACTTCAGGATTCACAATAAGTGAAAGCATACCAAAAGTGGAAGATGGTATACTAACGGTAAGTCACTCGCTTGATATTACTGGACTCACCGCTAGCACGACCTACCACTTTATCGTAGAATCTGTAGATAGCTTGAGCAACACCGCAACATCAAGTGAGCAGTCGTTCACCACACTGTAAATTGACACATTCATCGTGCAACAAAAAAGAGGGGCTAATGCCCCTCTTTTTTGTTTGATGTATTTGAATTATTCTATAGTCTTTTCTTCCTCTGTAACACTATCATCTTCCACCACATCACCATCTTTCACAACTTCATTACCATCATCTGTTACTTCATCAACTTCCGTTGCTTCAGCAATCTCAGCTACGATGTCAAATTGCATTACTACAATTTCTGTACCATCGACTGTCGGTGCGTCTTCTTCTGTATTAAATACCCCGTCACCATTGTCTGAATGGAGCATAGCGACAAATGCGTCACCAACTTCTGAAACTCCAGCAAGGTTCACTGATACATTTTCGGTGATTCCTTCTGATAGCAATTCAGAATTGCCCACAATGTCACCGGCTGAACCATCTTGTGCCACAAGATGTATAACAACATATCCTGGAGCTGATAACTTTACGCCTCGCACCACGACGGTACTACCCGCAAGCTGGTCCTCGGCGTATACATCATTGTCTTGTGTTAAAACCGATGCAACGTTTGCGACTTGCCCATCTCCTGCTGGAGAAGTGGTAAATACGTAGTATCCCCCAAGGAGGGCTACTGCGATAACGACTAATGTAAGTACTGTTTTGTTCATACCTAAATATACATATCTCTAGTAATAATAAGTGCATGTAATTTAATACTATATTCTTAAAAAAGGCAAGGGTTTTGGAAATTGCACTTTTTTATAAACTTATGCAATGATTTTTAGAAAAGGTCAAATCCTTGTGAAATAAAGTATATACCCATAGCAATAGCGATAATCCCTGCCAATGGATACCAGCCATTCTTGCTGAATCGTTTCCCAATTTTTGCAAGTACAGCTTGAGGTAAGAAGATGTACAACATTCCTTTAACCAACGTTACCCATGCAAGTAGTGTGATAATCCATGCAAGACCCGGCTCCCAGACATTATGGCTCAAAACCAAAAGAAGCCCCATAATGAGAATTATGATTCCGGTAAAAAAAACAAATCCACTGTACTTAAATAAATCGTTAATGACAAAAACCAGTGTTTTTCGCTTTATAAGCAAAGCACTTCCCATAATTATAAAGTAGAGCCCAAATAGTTGAGCCAGAAATAGAGTTAGTTCCATATGCCTATAGTATAGAAAATTAGCACTCTTAAAGCGCAAAACTTATCCACTATAAATTAGTATTGGATTTTACTGGGTGGCTGATCGGAATACTCACTGCTCGCTCACTTTGTTCGCTGCGCTTTCAAACCCCTCGGTTTGAATAATTCCGCCACGGGGAAACAACTGTTTCCCAGACCCCTTTCGTGTTCGAATCCGAACACACTACACACAGAGTCAATATAAAAATGGCACATGCTATTTTTATATTATCTTGGGTGGCTGATCGGATTCGAACCGACGACCACTCGGACCACAACCGAGGGCTCTACCGCTGAGCTACAGCCACCATGTCTATTTATAATCCGGAGACTCTTCAGTTATACCAGAGAGATGGTTACTAAGTCTAGCTAGTGTATAGAATAAACTCGAAAGTCGATTGAGGTATGCGAGTGTGTGCTCGCCTATTTTCTGCTCGGTATTTTCATTTACTGCAACGACTCGCCTTTCAGCGCGGCGCGTGAGTGTTCGCGCAAAATCAAAGCGCGCCGCAAGCTCAGTACCTCCTGAAATAAAGAATGTTGTTATAGGCTGAAGTTCTTTCTCTGTCGCATCCACAATACTCTCTAGTGCTTTTACTTTCTTCTCATCTATAGTCTTATCCGCACCAGCAAGCTCTGCTTGAATAATGAACAGATTTTTCTGAACTGCGTGCACTATCTCGTGGAGTGGTGTCCTGCCGAGTTTGAATCCGGATTCTTTTGTGGACACTTTGCATAAACCCAAGAATGAATTCATCTCGTCCATCGTTCCTAGGGCTTCCAAAAGTACAGAACTTTTTGAGATTCTCTTTTCACTACCGAATGTGCCTGTTTTTCCATAATCACCTTTCCGTGTGTAGAGCATTAGAGCGATTATACTACTTCTGATGTAATTGACAATATAAAAAATAAATGTTTTGATTTTAACAGATTATAACCAGCAAGGAGGTTCCCATGAAGGGGCACTTTATTAACTGCCCTGACCCTACCGATTGTTGGTGTGAGGTCAGACGGCTTTCCCGGGTACTGTGGATTACTCTCGCAATTCTTATCTTTGAAATCATTGGTGCAATTGTCTCGAATAGCCTTGCATTATTTGCTGATGCAGGACATGTATTCGGCGACAGTACTGCCATCGTGGTAACACTTTTGGCTGCTGTGCTCGTCAGATTCGGTGCTCAAGCGAAACGTGTACGCAATGTCGCCTTTTGGATTAATATTGGACTCTTGTTCCTAATTGTGATCTGGATAGTGTTTGAAGCAATCAAACGCTTTGAGAATCCAAATGAGATAATAAGTTCGGTGATGATTGTTGTCGCCTTCATCGGTGGTGTTGGTAACTACTGGCAACACCATGTCCTTGAAGGTGCGGCAAGCGAGCACAAACACCATGCACATCGCGCTCTGTCTTTTCATGTAATCTCCGATCTCATACAAAGTGTTGTAGTGGTCATAGGAGGTATTCTCATCTGGATAAGTGGTTGGATCCTAATAGACCCACTGCTTTCTATTGGAATTGCATGTTGGATTGTATATCGTACTTTTCAACTTGTATTTAATTCGTATGACGAAACTGATAACACATAAAGCGAAGGGTGCTACCCTTCGCTTTTTTCATTACAAAAATAACTTGTGCCCAGGACTGGAAATTTCACTGCTCACTCATTTCATTCGTTGCGCCTTAGAAACTCACTGTTTCTAACGACCGCATTCTGCGATCTGTTTTCCTCCACGGGGGAACATATGTTCCCCCGACCCCCTTCCAGTTCAACTCCAGTCCACAAAAATATAAGTAAATACTGCCACACAGCAGTATCTATTTGTATTTGTGCCCAGGACTGGAGTTGAACCAGCACGGGGTTGCCCCCACTACCCCCTCAAGGTAGCGTGTCTACCAATTTCACCACCTGGGCATTTACTCCAGTTTACTCTTTCTTGTCTGCTTCTGCATCCGTATCTCCACCTGTTTTGGGATTGTCTTCTTTCTCTTTCGGATTTTCTTCAGTTTGCTCTGGTGCCTCTCCATCTTCATTTGTAACCACATCTTCAGCTGGCTCTTCTTCTGCTTCATCGTCCTTTTGTGACGAAGTTGAAAGATTGACCATGGTCATGTGACGCATCTGGCGCTTGATTTCCTTAGCCGCTTTTTCACGAATATAGTAGAGTTTTGACCGACGCACTTTTGAACGCTTTATAATCTCAATTTTATCTATCATAGGAGAATATAGTGGGAAAATTTTCTCCATTCCAACACCGCTTGCAACCCTACGCACTGTAAACGTTGCCCCTGGCTCACTGCCGTGCTTAGTCGCGAGCACAAGTCCTTCAAATGCTTGAAGTCTTGTTTTGTCTTTTTCCTGTATTTTCTGCCACACACGAATTGTGTCTCCGGCACGAATGCCGAGTTTTTTCCGATCCTCCATATTTACAGGAGAGATTTTAACGCCAACCATATTCATAGTGGTGAAACTTTACCACACACCTATCAAGCACGCAAGAATTATATGCTCTGTTTGAGCTTTGCGAGTTCTGTGAGCGCAGTTTTAAAATCATTGGGTAGTTCTGCTTCAAGTGTTGCAGTGCCTCCTTTAGGAAGAGACGTGGTCAGTATGCGAGCATGAAGTGCAAGTCTGTCAAAACCAAATAAACATTTGCGTTTGGGAGCATAAAGACTGTCACATACAAGTGGGTGATTTATTGCTTTGAAATGTACCCGTATCTGGTGAGTCCTTCCTGTCGTGGGAGTAATTTCAACAAATGATGCGTCCGCACAATCTTCGAGAACAGTGTAGGATGTGACTGCTTCTCTTTCTTTTCCCCGCATTCCCTCTTGTGCAGACCATTTGCGAAAATCGCTTGAGCTTCTTGCAATCGGTTTGTCTATTGTTCCTTCCTTTTCTTTCAGTTTTCCATATACAAATGCATTGTATATTTTCTTTATTTCTCTTTTTTCAAATTGATTTTTGAGAAACAAAAATGCTTCCTGATTTTTAGCGAGCACCATAACACCTGAAGTCTCTCGGTCTAATCGATGCACAATGCCGTGACGCTCTACTGTAGTGCCGTCACTGAGTATTAGGGATTCACCGACTCCTTTTATCTGTGGGTAGTGTGAAACAGCCCAGTCGCTTAGCGTGATTTCTTTTGTTTTCCCATCCGAATGCACCACAAGACCAGAAGGTTTGTTTACAACAAGCACATCGTCGTCTTCATAAATAATATTTATTACAGACATAATTTCAGACTAACTATTCTCTTATTCGTACGAATAAGAGAATAATTTAAATATTACTTTCCTCTCCTTCGTTCTCTGTTTGAATACTCTTCAAGAATGTTTAAAAATTCTTCTTTGGAAAATGCAGGCCAGTACGTATCTATAAAAAACAGTTCGCTGTACACACCCTGCCATGGTAGAAATCCAGAGAGTCTTTTTTCACCACTGGTGCGAATTATAATGTCCGGGTCAGGAATATCTTTCGTCCAAAGCATTTTGCTGAATTCTTCTTCGGTAATGTTTTTATTTCCCGCATTGATCGCATAATTCACCGCAGAGAGTATGTCTAATCTTCCACAGTAGGAAAGTGCCAAGACGATTGTTCCTTCAGTATTATTTTTGGTGTCTTCCTCAGTTTTTTTCATCATACCCTGAAACTTATCGGAAAATCGTTCTTTCTGTCCGATAAACTTCATACGAACATTTTCTTTTTTTACTTCGTCTAGTTCACCAACAAGCGCTTTTTCAAACAAATCCATAAGATACGCCACCTCTTTTTTTGATCTGTTCCAATTTTCAGTTGAAAATGCAAAAAATATAAGATTTCTAACTCCTGCTTCTTTTGCCCACTTGATAAATTCTTTTAGCTTCTCGTATCCTGCACTGTACCCTTTAAATATTGCTATTCCCTCTTCTTTCGCCCATCTGCGATTACCGTCCATAATCACGCCGATACATTTTGGAACTTTATTCTTTTTTTGTTCTTTACCCATCTTTAATATATTATCTTAAACTCACTAAATTTCTCTTCGGGATCTCTCCAGTCTACATCAACATTAATTACTCGCGCAAGAAATGGTCCTTTGTGTAGATGTTCTATAAGAGTATTAAGTGAGTCTTCGGTACCTTGTGCCACTATCCGAACAGACAGGTCGTCCATATTTTCTACCTCACCTTTTATTCCAAGCGCTCGTGCCTTTCTCTGTATCGAGTCCCGGAACATGACCATCTGCACCTTCCCTATGATTCTTGCCTCAATCTCCTTCACATCAAACATATGAGAGTCATATTAACGCAAAAACCCTTTGTTTTCAAGGGTTTTTTCACACATTATATTGATGTTAAAAAAAAACGTAAAGATTGAAAAATACCTACTGATAGCGTAGGATTATAGTTACTTAATATTTTTTAAGGGGCGATTAGCTCAGTTGGTGGAGGAGAAACTGTGCGGGGTATAGTTTCTCCGTTTACATCTTGGTGTGAACGAGCTGGTAGCTATTTTTGAAAACATATATAGTATATTTAAAACAAACAGGGGCGATTAGCTCAGTTGGTAGAGCAGCTCGTTTACACCGAGAAGGTCGGGGGTTCAAGTCCCTCATCGCCCACTAGACCAAAACCATCCGGGTATTTTCCTCGGGTGGTTTTGTGTCTACGAGCGGACTTGAAAAGTTGTGGGTATTATATCGCAAAATTTCTTACTTCTAAAACTCTATGTCCTCGCCGAGGTAGTTGAGCTCTATGATTTCATTGACCGCTTCTGTTTCGGTGAGTTTGAATTCTTTTCCGGTAAATAATTCGTATCCGTCTCGTACGACCTCAAGATAATAATCACCTTCAGGAGCAAGGAATGAATATCCTCCGGTGTTGTCGGTAATTATAGGGTTGTCCTGTCCGTAACGTTGTGCGTCCCACTTTCCCCATAAACCGTCTTTCTTTACATCAAACTTCTGTCTCCCCCAGCGGGACTTTCACCCTCCTAAGTTTTGCTTTGCAAAATTTTGGAGGGCAGGCCTGCAATTGTTTGTACCCACGGCAGGAATCGCCCACCAAAGGCGGGTCCGCCTTTGGCGGAAACCATATTTGTCTCCCCGGCAGGACTCGAACCTGCAACCTGCTCCTTAGAAGGGAGCCGCTCTATCCAATTGAGCCACGGGGAGATACTAATGCTTGGATAATATCAACATCAAAGAGACGGGTCAATAAATCTAGGTTTGTTTTCACTCATCTCAATAAAGCGCCGCTCTTTATTTTCAAAAAAAGAAAGTGTGTCATTGAGGAGTGTTCGGTTAATTGTGTCGAGTGACACATTATTACGATGCACGATAAAAATTTCCCCTCGACTGATTTGCAAAAACAGATATATGCTAAAGAGTGCACTTATTAAAACGGTAACAACAAACACAGAGAAAATAATTTTCCAGTCACGCGCAGTGTTAAACAAATCTCTTTTCCTATTTGCTCCACCTGTAAGTTTACTTATATTCCACCTATTAAAAATTTGCTTTATATTTTTCAATTCAACCATGTTATCAAAATGTTAACCGCTTTTTGCAACTGCTATGCTAAACGACCCATTCCATACATTTGATTTAATTGTTCCACTCTTCCTAGATTCAAATGAAGCTCGTTTGATTTCTATTTTGTACGGAAGTAATTCAACGAGTGAAAATAAATAAAACACTTCGTTCCATGTGCCAGTGGCTGAAAAAGTTAAACGTAAAAATTCACTATTGCCCTCTTCAGTGTTTCTCTCTTCTATGTTAACCGAGACAATTTCTACTTCGGCACCACTCTTGCCCCCAAGTGCTTCGATGGTTTCAATAAATGTAACGACCGAATCTTCATTAACAAAATATATATTGAGTTGCTCTCGCTGCTGCTCCGTATCTCTCACAATATTTTGTATTGAACGCAAACGCTTATCACGCTTAGCTTCCAAATCAAGCTCGCTCGCTATTAATGATGCTTCTCTATTTTTTTCTTTGATTTCAAGAAACAACAGTGTATACACAACAATGGAAACAACAGCTAATCCCGTCGCAATAGTGAGAAATTGAATAGTATGCAGTTTGTATATCATAATAATTTAAAATTCCATATTTAACTGAATTGAAAAGTTTATATCACTGTCTTGTGCCAAATTTGAAACCGGCAGTGTTACACTTGAAAATAATGCTTCTTGTTCAAGAAACTTTTTAAATGACAACAGTACACTTCTGCGATCAGCAACACCAATAAGGGAAATTCGTCCATGCTCATCGGGTATTTCTGAATAGGAAATTATGTAGAGAACAACTCCGCTGGGCAAATCGTCAATAATTGTACGTATCGCATTCTGTATAAGAGGTCTACTTACCCCAGACGAGAGCAAATTGAGCTTTTCTTTTGATTCGTTGAGTAATATGTCTGAGGTGTTCTGTTCCCGCAATGCAAGTGCCCTTTTTGACACTTCGGCTTGGTCACGAATTGCTATTTCCTTTGTTTGTGAAATAAAAAATGAAGGAAGTAAGAAAATACTGCTGAGTAGTGCCGTAAAAAATACAAAAAACATGGCAATAGACAAAAGACGGATAAGATACTCTAGACGTATGTGTTTTTTGTCCTTTATAGGAAGTAAGTTACGCATGATATATTACTCTATTGCCGCAAAGCAAGTCCTATCGCAGTGGCATATGCGAGAGATTGGAAACGATTCATTTCAGGTACCACATCTTCAATTGAGAATGCATTGATCCATACGTTGGCAATCTCCGTTGGTATTTTTAAACCTCCTAACATATATTCAGGTAATCCTGCTATGTTGGCACTTCCACCACAAAGGATGATTTTCTCTATCTTTTCCACTTTTTTTCCGGATGTATTTGGACGAGAATGCCAATAATCCACATATTTTTTTATTTCATCATTTAATGTATCAATCACTTTGGTCATAGCTGTAGCAAACTCTTTACTGCCTTCGTTTTTCACAAGCCCATTTTCAGACTTGATGCGATCTGCTTCTTCTTCCGAAACCGAGAAATGTTTTACTATAACATCAGTAATAGATTGACCATTTATTTCAATGGTTGAAGTAAGCGCAAGCATGCTGTTACTTACAATTGAGAGCCCTGTTCTCGTTTTTCCAAAATCAATAATCATGTAGGTACCGCGGTCTCCATTTCGAACAACAGCACGCTCAACCGCCTGTGCTTCTGTCTCAAATGATAATGGGGTAATGTGCGCTTTGCGAAATGCATAAGCATATTGTTCTATAACTGTTTTAGGATACACGGCTACACTCACCCCTATTGTTTCCTTATCTTCACTCTCATCTATAAACTCATAGTCGAATATCGATTCTTTTGACGATATGGGAACATGTTCCTCAAGTTTAAATTCAAGAATTCCTCGTATCTCTTTTTCATTCGCCGTGTCGGGAACCTGCATTTGAAATAGGTATACTTTTTCTTCTGGAAGCGACACTCGGACAAAATCGAGCTTATATTTCTGTTTCATTGATTTCAGTATCTGTACAAGTTTTTCTGGTTCCAGAATATTACCCTTTTCTATAACTCCTGCCGGGACGACCTCTCTACCAAACCTACTTAATACGTTACCGTCTTCAGTGTGTTTGAGTTCTACAAATTTTATTGAATTGTCAGATATATCAATACCCACAAAAGGCATTGTTAAGAACCGCGGTATCGGAAAAAAACTAAACAGTGATCTTTTACCACTATGTGATGATGTGTTCCTTTTTGCCATGTGTCTTTAGTATACCGTGTCGTGCACTACTAGAAAACTATTCTGGCGTGTACTACCATGGAAACAGATTTATGAATTCTTGATATTCAAGCAATATCAAGAGTGCAATGAGTACAACAACAAGTGTAATGATATTGAAATACTTGAAGATGATTTGCGCCATTTTGGAACCAAACTTCTTGGTAAGGTATGCAACCAAAAAGTATCGGGCTCCTCTACCTAAGATCGACGCAAGAAGATATGCGGCAAAATTAACTTTGAAAAAGCCGGCAGAGAGTACAAATACTTTAAATGGTATCGGGGTAAATGCCGCAGTGAAAATTACCACAAACGTGTTTTTATCAAACATCGTACGCACATATTCCATTTGCTCGAAGAGGTTGTAGAATTCTATAATGCGCACTCCGAGTAGATCAAAGAAAAATGCTCCTATGATATATCCAAGTATCGCTCCGAGGACTGAAGCGACGGTGGTGAGTAACGCGTAGTAGACCCACCGTGTTGCATCTATCATTAAAATTGCAATGAGTAATATGCTAGGCGGAAAAATAAAAAAGATGGATTCGCTGAACGAAAAAAGAAAAAGCCATGCTTTCGCATGAGTGCCATACGCATGATCGATAAACCAGTCTCTCCATTTGATTTTCAGATTATCAAGATATGTAAATATCATACTGTTTTACTATGTCATTTCTTATCTTTATTTTGCAACTTATCCAAATAACCTTGCAATATAAGAGCTGCGGCAGATTCATCTATGTTTTTTTTGTCAACTTGAAACAGTCGCGCTTCTTCGGAAGTCATATGTTCTGGTTCAAAGTGTACGGGCAACTTTATTTCTTCCTCAATTTTTTCTCTGAATATATAAATATCTTTCATAATTGGATTGTCTTTTCCTTTAAAGTTAATTGATTCTCCTATTACTATATCTGAAATTTTTTTTTCTTTAATAATATTTCTTATATTTTCTATAAGTAACGCATTGTTTTGCAGCGTACATATTGGCAATGCAAATATATTGCTCTCGTCTGAAAACGCAATGCCAACTTTTTTTGTCCCATAATCTATTCCGAGAAAACGCATTATTTAGTTTGTAGTTATTAGTTAGTAGTTTGTTGTTGTTAATTTGTGGGTTTTTGTCTGCTTTATTCACTACTCACTATTTATATATAATAACATTGAGAAAGTAGGAACGGAAATGCGTTGCAATTACTGTTGTTTTTGATACCATTATCAACAATGGAATTGTTTTTTGAACAGAATGTATGGATTTTCGCTCTCATTGCACTGTGGATACTTCCTTGGAAGGGATATGCTATGTGGAGGGCAGCGCAACTCAATCACAAGTGGTGGTTTATTATTATTCTTGTGGTGAACACATTTGCAATACTTGAAATCATTTATATCTTTTTTGTGGCACGACGACAAAGTGCAAAATCAATATCATAATACACTGGAGGCGTGGCAGAGTGGTTGAATGCACTGGTCTTGAAAACCAGAGTATCCGAAAGGGTACCGGAGGTTCGAATCCTCCCGCCTCCGCTTTGTGCAAGGTCTCATAGATAAAACAAACATGCAAAGACCTCCGATACAATGGAATGCATTTGAATACGAACACAAAGAAAGAACTGTGGATTGGTTTTGGGCGCTCGGTATTGTTGCGCTCGCAGGGACTATAGCGGCATTTATGCTCAGCAATATTCTCTTTGGAGTGCTTATCGTTATAGGTTCATTTACACTCGCATTGTTTGCAAATCGGCATCCTGATTTAATTCAGTTTAAAATCAATGAAAGAGGTGTGGTCATAGGAGATACGCTGTATCCGTACAAAACACTTGATTCGTTCTGGATAAGCGATGAATACAAGAATATTGATCCAAAACTGATTATAAAATCAAAGAAAGTTTTTATGCCATACCTTATCATCCCTCTCGCGGATGCGGACTGCCAAGCGATTCACGACTACATAAACAAATATTTAGAAGAGAAGGAGCACAACGAACCTCTCTCGCATAAAATTTTAGAGCTGTTTGGTTTTTAAAAATCCTAATTAAATCTCTTCAAATACCGGCAGGACATTTACTGTGACTCCAACACTTACGGGACCAGTGTCTGTTTCACATGAGAGTGTGTATGTGCTCTGCTCGGTGAGAGGGCCTGTTGATTGTGACCCGCTTGTAGTGGTGAAGTTAAACCCATTTGGACCTGATATGGTACAGCTGATTACATCTGTTGCAGACCAAACGATTATGGTTCCTGTCCCGGAGCGTATCAGATTAATAGGACTTGCTTCTAAGCTCAGAGACGCTGGTGGAGCTGTTTCGTTATTATCGCTAGGATCAGTACATCCGGGGTCAGCCAAATCAATGAGACCGTCCCCATCGTTGTCTATACGATCTGAGCATTGTGGGAAAATATTAAACTCATTATTGTCACCAGACGAAATACAACCTGGGTCAGCCAAATCAACAAAACCGTCGCCATCATTGTCAATTCCATCTGAGCACTGTGCTGGATTTGACTCATCGTTATCAGATGATCCGCTACAACTAGGGTCAGCCAAATCAGTAAGGCCGTCGCTATCATTGTCTATACCATCCGAGCATTGCGGAGGTAAGGCTACAGTGTGGTTTATGGAGGCAGTATTTGATCCCAGAGAGTTGGTGCACGTATTTTTATATCTATGTGTTCCAAGTTCAGTTGGTACGGTGATTTTTGATCCACTCAAGCCTGTTGCCCAATAATCCTCTGTTACTTCAGATGTAATAGTCTCGCCTGCTTTATAATCATACCATTCAGTAACAGTTACATAATAGTCGTATGTTCCGTCAGGTAAAATGTGCTGCACCTTGCAAGAGCTAGCTCTTGTTGAACTCCAAGAAACAACAAAAGATTCTCCCGGTTCAGTCGTACCCTTATCTTGAGAGATGCGCGCTATGGGATTACATTCACCCACAACATGAACATATGAAGGACACGAAGCTGGAATAGCGAATCCACCAGCTTGACCTAAAGGAGACAGTGTTGCAACACCAACTTCAACTGAAGTGTTTTGAATTCCTGAATCAGAAAAACCGCCACCAAATATTACAACAATAGCAAGAAATAATATGCCAAAACCTATTTTAGATATATCTTTTCTAAAAATATTCACAGTATATTCATTATACTTTATTCTAAAAATACAAGATACTAGTTACTAACAGCTAATTACTCACAGTAAGTGTAATATTATACTGTATTGCTTCTTTCATCTCTGAAAGCCCTTGTATGCCAATATTTGGATTATTGCCGGGATATGCTTTATGCCAATCAGTTTCAGTTAATAAATTTGCATTTTCAAGCGCAAATTCAAGTATTTTTTTTGCTTCATCTATTTCTCCAGTATTAATTAATGCCACACCAAGCATATTAAGTAACCACGGGTTGGTTTGGCTGTAGAAAAGTCCCGCACGTGCTATATCAGCGGATTTTTGATATTCACTACCCGAAAAATAAACCCACGCTAAATCAGTGTGTGTTGCCCAATTTTTTGGATCCCACTCTAAAAATAACAGAAAATTTTCTTCTGCCTCATCATATCGCCCCATATAGCCAAGAATAAGTCCACGAATATAGTATGAGGACATAAGTTCATCGTTGTGTAATTCAATCTGTTTATTTATTTTAAAAATGGCGCCATCAAAATTGCCCTCAAGAAAATCTATTCTTGCAAGTTGATGCCATGCATCTTTTACATATAAATCCAACATAAGCGCTCTCTCAAAATGGTATTCCGCTTTTTTCAAATCATATACACCGTTACTGTATACATTAAAATAATAATTTCCAACCTCAAGAGCAAGTGTTGCATCTTCGTTGAATGCCATCACCATTTGAGGAAATATATGGTAATTATTCCAAGCATATAAACTGATTTCCGCTCTGTAGTAGTAAAAACCAACCGATATAATAGAAAGTACTCCCAGAACAGAAAATATTATTTTTGCGTTCTTACTTTTCACGTTAAAATTATATATTTATATATCTGCCAAACTAAGTGATAATAAAGTGTTGTAAGTATAGAATATATTAAAAATGCTATCAAATATTTCAACTTGTGTGTTGCTTGCAAAATTGAGCCGTTTCTGAGCAACGTGTTGACAAATAATTTAAAGTAGTATACAGTTTTGACGGTATATCTTTGTCAACAACACGAAAGGAGTAGTCCTATGTACAAGCTCAAAATGTCTGTTTTGAAAGTGGCTGCATCGCTGTTTACAATTTTCATTTTCCTGGCAGGAAGTACGAATGTCGCACTGGCCGGTAGCGATGGAAACGATTGTCTTGGGGAATCACCTCTTCCCAAATACAAGATCAAAGCCCCGGCTTCGAACGTACCAAAAGAGGTGGCTAACTTTTCTGGTGTATGGATTGGTATGTGGGAAGATGGCATACGAGGAGGTCTTTGTCACACGCTCGTTGTAACGCGGGTGAAAGCCAACGGTAGAGCGAAGGTGATTTACAGCACCGGTGTATATCCCCCGTGGAATTTGCGTAGAGGTTCATATGGTCGTTTCTCGGGGAAAATAAAAGAAGATGAACTTTCTTTTAAACTCCGCAACGGGATCCTTGTTACTTATCGCCTTGTCGACAATGAGCTCGAGGGTACTTACGGAGGAAGAACATACGGTTCGTTCAAACGAATAAAGAACTGATGGAAATTCTATCACATCGTTGAACTGAATAGTCTTCACAATCTTAAAAAAAGGCTGCAACATAAAAGTTGCAGCCCTAAATTTATTTAAATTCTAGTTTAAAGCTATTTTATACTTCTCCATCCCCTTAGCGCCAGTCAGTAATAAAAGCCATATCAAAATTATACTCATCAATACTTACGAATTTCATACGCTCAGACGTTTTAATATCATAAATAATAAGAACTGGGTTTATCAATTTTCCATTTTCTTCACTTACTGACACTTCCTGAAAAATAAGATACCGATTGTCAGGAGAAAAAACCGGCCAAAACGCCATATTGTTTCCAATATCAATCTTCTGTTTTAATGTCAATTGAAACGGCTCCCATGATATAATTTCATAAAGTTCCAGTCCTCTATTATTAGCAACACTTAACGCAAGTAGCAACCCATCCTTTGAAACATCAAATTTCATATTTGTTGATGCTTCTCCACCTACTACACTCCAAACTTTTATGCTTTCCTTGTCATTGAAATTATAAGTATACAAGCCATCATTTTTTAAGAAGAGTAGTTTATTTCCATCAGGAGACCAAAATGGTGATGTTCCTGAATCTATTCGCTCTATATTTCCACTTAAATCAACTACCCCTACTCCCCACTCGTTTGGTATAGAAAAATCATCTTCAGAAGCATCTGGGTACTGCGCAGTAAATGCTATTTGTGTACCATCTGGTGACCATGTTGGAAGTCTTTTGGCGTTAGTGCGACTATCTGTTAGTTTGCCGACAATTCCATTACCAAAATTCTTAACATAAACCTGTAAAAATTCGGTATGAGGAAAGGCGAACTTTGACTCCCTGTCTATAGGAGCTGCTGTATAAGCAATCTTATCTCCATTTGGTGATATTTCGCTTGTATATTTAACAAAACCATCATCGAGAAATTTGCTTATGTTACGACTTTCAATATCAAGTACATATAAATCAGCGGCATTGTCGTTTGCCAGAGCAAGTGTGAGGTATACCTTACCTTTTAAATCAACAAAGGATTCTATCTTCTCCTCTTGAGAGAAGAACCAAAAGACAGCTACCCCAGCAAAAATAATTGCTAAAATTGAGATAGCTACCAGACTTCTCTTACTTGAGTGCGAGTCTTGTCCTGCTTCTCCTAAATTGTTTTGTTTCTCTGTATTCCCAGATGAGTTTGGTTCCATAGTATTTGTGTATTGTGTCGTATATTACCCAATAGAAAGACTATGACAAAACAGGTTCTCTATCATCTTTGCTATAATCTTTCAACGAATATGTTTCTTTGAGCCACTCGTGTGATTCTGGGTCAAGTTTGTTAACCCAATCCCCTGCAGTACGCTGAGTTTCTTCAGATGCGGCGGCGTAGAACCCTTTTGCTTTAACAAGATATGCCTCTTTTTGAATAGACGGATCTTCTTTAAGGTTGGGGGTTTCAAATTCTATATCCACCACATCAGCTGGAATTGTGTGTAAGTATTGCTTTGAACCGTCTGTATTCAAAACATGAGCGTAATCTGATTTCTCTCTGTTGTGGAAGGCTTTGCTAACGCTTAGTTTTTCTATCTTATATGGTAAAAATTCTTTAGGAGACATAAGTAGAGCAGATGTAACATTGTGTTTTTTGGTTGCGCTTACTCTAATAGTCACTTCTCCATTATCTAAGATGGCTTCTTCTGGAATTGATATTGCATCAACACTTGGTTGATAATATCTGGGTTCAACAATATCAATTTTTTTAAATACTACTCCGTCGTAATACTCAATAACGAGAGACCTGGAAGGAGGAGGAGTGTCGGCACTTGCTACATTAACACCAAAAGTTGTTGCAAGCTTCTTATGATCTGCTCTATCAAGAGGTTCGTTTTCTGTTACCTTAGAGGGGTTTTGTACAGCACCCATAAACCAAACTACGCTGAGTATTAACACCAACATCATAACTCTGGTTGTATTGCGAAAAATCATGCTCGGTGACTTATCTCCAAATGAAAGCATACTAAGTATTTCACCCTTTAGTGTGTCTTTATGATCTACATTAAAAATCTCACCCAGAGTCCAATCACGATAATGAGATCCAAGAAGGAGAAAGAGTGGTTTTGTTAATCCAGTGTTAACATTCCCTTTTATTTGAATAGTGTCACCGGTTTCCATTTCATACACATTGATACCTTTGGTGTTCTCCAAAGAATCAATGGTGCTCCCCATTCTGTGAGCAATATTTTTACTATTGTGACTTGTGATAGTTTGGGATTCTACTCCTTCGCCGTTTTCTATGGCTTCTCTCTTAAATATGAAAAAATCCTTAAACTTTGAATCAACTATGAGCTCTCCTTCTTTTGGATATAGGACATGAAAGAGTGACAGATAATCAATAAAACTTTCCTCCGGTTCAATCTCTTTTATTTGAAATCTTGGTTGTTTATTTTCTAAATGTATACTATTTTTTATTCTGTAAAGATCTCCTTCAATAAAACTGTTTTCATATGCCATCCTCCCTTCTTCAACTGTTTGGAAATAATTTGACGGCTTGCCAAAGAGAAAATCATTTTCAAATACAAATTTTTTACCATTCCATGTGCAAAGAAAAGGAGTGGAAGGAACATTACCAACACAGCCACCACAAGCACAAGCCATTCCACATCCACAACCAACACCTCCACCAGGATCAACATCACCTCCACCTCCATCACCTCCACCTCCATTACCTCCACCTCCACCACTACCAGCACAAAGGGCAACAAGAGGTGCTATCATTTCTATACCACTCAACTTGACTGCAATAAAACCAACAAAAACAACCCAGATTTGTAATTTTATTTTATTAAACAATTTAAGAGTTTTTCCCATATGTAACTAATGGTAAAACAATTTGCGTTTGATGGCAATACATACTTATTTACTTCAAGTTAATATCCTCCAAGAGTAATTATTTCCCCTGTTATATACGAAGCTAAATCAGATGCAAGGAAAAGACACACTGATGCTACCTCTTCTTTGTTTCCCGGTCTTTTAAGGAATGTGGATTCTGCTGCATGTTTATATATCCACTTCCTCTCCTCTCCTGTTTCTATAACGCCAGGCACAATAGCATTTACACGAATAGGGGTAGAGCCCATTTCCATGGCTAAACCACGTGTAAAAGAAATAAGTCCTCCTTTAGACGAAATGTAATGAACTCCAGAGTAATATTTTGAAGGTATACGGGCCGCTATTGATGAAATGTTGGTAATTGAACAGCTTTTCTTGTTCTTCATTCTTTTTATTGCTACTTGAGAAACAATAAAAGCACCTGTTAGATTTGTGTGGAGTACTTCATTCCACTCTTTATCATCAATAGATTCAAAAGAAGTTAATGGTCTTAAAGCTGCGTTGTTTATGAGAATGTCTATACTCCCAAATGTGTTGTCAATTTTATCAAACATATCTTCTACTTCTTTACGATTACCAACATCAGCAGACACACCTAATACGGAATTTATTCCGTTCCGTTTCATTTCTTTCTCTATGGCATCCACCTTATCCTGATTGCGTCCATTCAATATAATTTTTGCACCACAAGACGCAAATCTACGAGCTATAGTGTTTCCAATTCCTTGAGTTGACCCAGTAACCAGAACAATTTTATTAGAAAAATCTAAATATTTATTTTCCTTTTTCATTACCATTTTCTACATTACCAACTGCGCAACCATAAAAAATTGACTCGTTTATACCATCTAGGTGTAGTGCTTCATTAAAGTTTGGGACTGTGCTCATACCCATACCACAACACCCAAGTTCTAATGCTGAAGAAAGAAGATATATATTCTGTGCAATACATCCTCCTTCCATAAAACTCAATTTATATGACAAAGCCCCGTATTTTCCCATATTGCGGGTTTTGATGAAAGAAAAAAGAATTACCATTCCAGACTGTAAAGAAAAAAAATCATTTTCTTCAAAACAGCTGGTTATTGCTTCAAAATCTACTGTGTATAAGTGCTCAAGGGTATGTTTATTTATATTATAATGATATACATCACGCTCCAGCCCTTCTCCATTTAGTATAAGTAAATATAATTCTAGTGGATATTTAGCCCCACCAGAAGGATGTGGGCGTTCAGAAATATCAGAAACATATTGAATATCCCCATTCTTAAATAAACCAGCGGACCAGAAAAGAAGTGTCCCGATTTGTTCTCTAGTCAAATGTTTTTTTGAATACTCCCGTATTGATTTGCGTTTACACAGTACATCTTGAAAAGAAATGGGCAGTGGTAGTGGTTTGGGAAGTGTGATTTGAGGAAAGCGTGTATACTCTTTAAAAAGCGAGTCTCCTTTATACACCTCTTGTGAAATAGAGATTCTATTTTTTTCTAAATAGTTGAGTAAAGGATCAATTTTCATAATTATATAAAAGGATGAGGGGTAGAATTAAGTTTATCTTCTTTGAGCGGTTGCTTTAAATACCCCATTTCAACAGGAAGGGTGTATAATCGTTTTACACCAAGACATTTTTCTCTTTCGCGAAAATAAAAAGGCATTAGGGTTGGGATAACAGCTTTTACTACTGCCAAACCAGCATCACGCGCTTCACTGGAGGTTATATCTACAATATAACATTTGTGATTCTTTTCTTTAAATGTCTTAACAAGCATTTTTAATTTAGATTGTGTATTTAAATCAGCATAAAGTGTTGTTACATCTGAAAATTTTTTAGTTTTTCCTTGTAAGAAAAATTGTATGTTGGGAATCATTTTTTTATCAGACCATATCGTTCGGCGCTCTTCAAAAGTCTCAATGTTTGGATATTTATCTCGTAGGTTTTTGAGAAAAGTTTCAGTCCGTGGCAATTTCCCCACATGAGGATATTTCAAAATTTCCAGCACAAGTCTTTCAAGAATCCTTGGAACATCAAATCCGGCAGTAGCGCTTATGGAAACTGCCACATCACCATGACTATCTATGAGCACTGCGCAAAATGCTGGTATTCCAAGGTCTGTTGTTATATCAAGAATATGTAAGTCCAATTTATACTGCTTAATAATTTTTATATATTTTTGCACACTTGGAATAGAGATGCTGTCTAAATCAATTTTGGGTGGAGATATACCATTAAGCCAGAAAATAAAGAGTCCATCCCGTTCAATGGCTTCGCATATGGCTCTAACTACCGCCTCATCAAACGAAATTGCGGCAGCTGCACCATTTGAAGATGATGGTAAAAAATATGGTTCGTTTGGATATTCTTCCGTATAAAGTATATTTACAAGTTGTGCAGGTATGAGACTTTGCTTTTTTTCTGTTAATGACTGGGCTTTCATCCACCCCATTTTTTTATCTTCAGAAACAAGGTTGCGGGCAAAATAACTCATACCAAGCTGATGTTCTGAAAAAAAAGTAAGTGTGTCAGGATGTACCGCCCCTTTATCTTTCAGTTCATTAAAAGAACCGCGTATAATTTGACTTGATTCCCACGTACATAACGAATGTCGTTCCAATGATTCGGCCAGTGCGATAATAAGTGCTTCGTTTATGGTATTTCCAACACCTTCACCTCTGTTGCCCTGAATCGTTCGTTTGCGCCCAGAGGGTGTTGTATAGAAATTAAGTCTCAAAAAACAATGCATGATGTTGGGTAGGTCAGGTGAAAGCAGAGAACGTTCCCATGACACAACTATTTTTTTTTCAATAAGCGATAGTAGCAAAGACCGCACACGAGAATCAATGGCAAATAACTCCCGTAATTCATTGTGTACATAAAGTTTCGAGCCAATCAGTTTTTCTGTGTATTTAAGCCATGTGCGAACAAAAGCTAATCTAATCTTTGTGGGTATAGAGAGGGGGTGGAACGGAGATTGGTTTGCTATACCATTTTGAAAGATATGCTCATCAACTGGAACAACATGTAACAATTCATCTGGTTGTGTATCAAAAAAACGTTGTTTGTTCATAACTATAATATTCCTATATATATGGTTGAATTTGGATTTACTGAAATTGTCTTATGTATGTGAATTCCAGATTTTTTAAGAATAGTCTGCCATCTTTGTGGTGGCTGTGGCAACCCCTGAAGAGTGAGAGGGTGGACTAACTGATACACTGACGCACTTTCCCTAAATTCCTCTGGAAGGTTTTTAAAATCCTCCAGAGGTATACCATTATATTCCACTACAATAAAAAAACTACCAGGAAAATAGGAGCGGTATTGAGATAAAATGTTGCAAAGATATTCTTCCCCTTTGTATAAAAATTCATGCCATACAGTAATACCAATAAACATTGTGTGTTGTGGTTCCTTATGTTTCATAACATCATCTTTCCAGATTTGCGGACGAGTAATATCTCCTTTTTTTATAGATATGTGGTGCTTTAACTTTTTTTCAGCAAGTATTTTGTTTGCTAACTCCACTACTTCGTTATCAATTTCTATACCAATACCATGTATACGTGGAAAAGCATTGTGAACATGGGTTAGAAAATCCCCAGCACTACAGCCCAGATCAACAATAGTATTAATTTCCATCTTCCGCAAAATATCTATAATTGCATCCCACGCTATATTATTATAGAGAGCACTTGATTGACGCAAATACTTGCCTTTCCTCAAAATATCCTTACCATATCTCATCTCCCCATTAAGTAATCCTGTAAGATTGGTAAGTACTGGTTCGTATGCAAGAGAAAAAAATAAATTATTTTGCATTGGTATTGTGTCAAATAAATCTCCTAAAATATAATTTTCATTTTTTTTTCGGAGTATTTCTGGTGCATTTATTACCAAGAAATCACAAAGAGGTTCCAGTACAGATATTTGTAGAGAAAGTTGTTGGGCAAGCGTTGGCGCAGAAATGCCTTGTTTATTTTTCCTCAACTCAATAAATACTCCTGTTTTTTCAAAAGCACATAAAATATTTAGTATGGCTGAATATGCAATAAGATTAGATGGAGTCAACATATTTAAATATTTCATTTAATTCATCCGCATCTGTACCAAATCCAACTAAAGATAGCTGTCCTATGGCGTGTAAGAGCCCGTAATCAAAGGGCACAATTCCACTCATTTTTTGACTGGTAAAAAGTACGGATGATAACACATCTAAAATATATTCTATAGATTTGCCACACCACTTTGATTTAATTACTTGCTTTGAAATATATCTTTTTTTGTTTGCATCCTCTCCATACAACCTTTTTCTTATTTGGAAAGGATACGATGATATAACCCGGCGTGGGTTAATCTCTGTCCACATTAGACGCTTATCTTTAAGATAAATAGCATTGAAAGCAAGGTGGCCTCTGTATCTTTTTTTGGAAAAAATACGAGCTAACGCAATTCCCTCTGTCTCTACTTTTGAATGTAGATCTTTATCTAGCCAATGATTTGATAAACAGCCAATATAACGCATTTTGTTATTATTTAATAGTTGTATATGAGTTGACAAGAGTTCAACTTTTCCATCAGAAGAGATGTGCAATTGTATACTTGGCGAACAAGTCACATCCGCATACCATACTTCTACTATAAAATTAGTAGAGTGTGTTGGTGTTACACCAATCGTGGAAGAATTTGTAAATAAATGATTAAATTTAGTAATGTGCGAAAGGAATTTGTCTCTCGTAATCCTCTGCGACCCCAATCCAGCAACACCTTCATCTTGTTTTACTACCACCTCAGAAAAGCCTTGTAAAAAAAGGAGTGAAGTTGAAATGGCTCCGTCTATTATGCTTGCTTGTTTTTCATACCCTTTTGGAATAGAAAAATTGTATTTTTTTGCCAAAGATCTAAACGTACTTTTGCTACCAAGTGAATAATAATGGTCAGGATTTCCTTCAAAATAAAGTCCTATTTTTTTTGCCCATTCTGCTTCGTATTCTGTTAAAACAAAGCTGTCGAGAATCCAGTTTAATGTATCGTTTTTTATTATGGAAGCTAGTTTTTTGGTTATTTGTACATCAAGGAAAATAGCGTCTGGCTTGTTGTCTAATTTATCCCTAGAAGAGATAAATTTTATATTCTGTAAATTTATACCCGCATTTTCTAAAAAAGAAATGTATGCATCCGATATTTTTTCTCTAGTCAAAACCACATCACCTGTGTCTGCAAAAAAAAGCCCCAGCTGATCAAAATTGTAGAGACCTGGTTTAGGATCTGTATATTTAACGGAAAGATTGTGTAATAAAATTTTTTTCACTACGGTATTATTATGTCCGCATATAATACGGAATTTTTGTTCCATTCAGACTCTGCAATAATTCTTCCGGTGTTATCAATAATAAATGAAGGGACAAAATTGCTCGCTTGAACAAAATAACGATTATTTTCAACAGCGCGAACTTTTGCAACATTAATAATTTGTCTGTAGAGCGTACGAGAACCATGAAACCACAACTGTGAAGAGAGGTTAACAAGAAAATCTGCACTGTGTACGTTTGTTAATTCCTTATACAAGCTTGGAGAAAGAATTTCGGAGCAGAAAAGTGCTCCAATCTCAATATCATTGAAATTTCCACTTACTAGATTGTCCCCTTTTGAGTATTTTAGGATTGTGTCCAATTTTTCAATAAAATCTTTCCGCCCTAAAATAGTTGGAATAAAGCGCATAAGATTTGGTATGTATTCTCCCTGCGGGGCCAAAAAAATCTTTTTATATATCTCTAGCTTTTTATTTTTTATATTGTAATAGTAAAGTTGTGAATATGTCTTGTTATTATCATTGTCGTGAACTGATTCGGAATCAATAATTAGTTTTTCCTTTCCATTAAACACATCGTGAAAGAAAACTTCTAGCTCCCCTCGACTTATTAAATCTGCTATGAAATGTGAGTTCTCTGGAAGAATAATAACATCTGAATCCTCGTTGCTACGTCCGATTAATTCAATAAGATTCTTGCGCTCATTAAAGCGCTCTTCCTTTCCTTCCTTGGGAAATTCTGCAATTGAAGAGAAGTATGTATTGAGTACTGCAATTTTTATTGTCTTTTGCGCTTTTATATCATCCTTTGTGAAAAAATTATTGAAGGGCAGGGTTGCAAAAACAACAAATAATACGAATGCTACAAAGAAAGTTATTAGTTTTCTTTGTGGCTGGAGTTTTGACACAAAAAAAAGGTGGTATACGGAGGCATTTATGAGCACCACGATGAAACCAAGTGTGTACACTCCGCCAAGCAAAGCAAATTGCAAAATATTGTGATTTGAGGCTAAAATGTATCCCAAAAACCCTACTGAAAAATGTGGGCCAAACAAAGACTCGCTGCTTATGGTAAGAAGAGCAAAGCCCCACATGCGAAAATATTCAAAAAATATCCACAGAAAAGCTATAAGTAACACGTCAAAAATAGTCCCACGCTTAAGCTTGTAAAATGCAACTGCAAATAACCCAACAAAAAAAGAAATGGTAAAGACGGACGATCCCCATGAAAATAACACTAAGGCAACACCAAATAGAGAGTCCTCAGTTCCCGGCAAGTCAAGCGGTAATGTGTGCCACAGCCAAACGAGTACTATCCCCAAAAATGTAAACCCAAACAGCCAACCAGCAAAAAATATTTTCTTAAGCGAAAAAGTTGTGGTGTAAAGAAAATGTATGAAAGGAATAAGCGCAAAAAGACTCATAAACCAGACGGATGGGTAGTTGAAACTTATTCCAAGCAGTATTCCACTCAACAGCGAAAGTACAATGGCACTTTTCATAAAGAGAATTATAACATGTCATTGTTAGGAAAAATGAGATATCAAATGGTAAATTAAGAAGATAATTGATACAGTATTGCAAACCTCCCATTGTTCAACAGACAGGAGGGTTATAAACGCTCCCATAGCCCAGATGCGAGGTCGGGGTCCCGACAAAATCGTCGGGATTTAATTAATATAGATGGGTGACATTTGTATAACAGTTAATATAATAAGTCTTAGCAATATACGCTCCCATAGTTTAATGGATAGAACTCAGGCTTGCGGAGCCTGCAATCGAGGTTCGATTCCTCGTGGGAGCGCAGAAACAAAGCAGAGTCGGTGTTTGCCGGCTCTGTTTTGTTTTTGGTTCGAGAAATCGAACAGGTTGTCG
>JADFSL010000002.1:19913-36935 GCA_022560785.1 Patescibacteria group bacterium | reverse complement strand
AAATCATTTCAGATAAATAGATACCATATACTGCCCGTGGAGATGTAAAGTGAGTAAAATTATTAATATTGACAACAGAAAAGCCGCAGAAAAAGAGCATGATAGGCTAGATAAATTCTATCGTGAATATCCTAAAGAATTCGAACGACAAATGAAGGAAAAATTGAAAAAAGCTATAAATAATGCTGCCCCGTGCAATCAAGATATGCTCATACAACTGCAGAGGACAATAGACGCTAGATTGAAACGACACAAAGACCCTATCTCCCGTTGCCAAGTAGTGGCCCGAATGCTATTTGACAAAGTGAAGGAACTAAACGCATTGCAGCATATTCTATATGAGAGAGGCTCTGGGGCAAAAATACTAACGTTCCCACAAAAAAAGTAGTAGGACTTATTTCTTCTCAGCCCCACATTTAATGTGGGGTTTTTGTTTTAGCGAAATCGCTTTACATTCTACCGTACAAAAATACTCTCGCCGTCGGATTCAAATAGTATTGTCCCCTCTTCGTAAGTGGAGAGGATTTTTATTTCAAATTGTTCAAATGTTTCAAGTACTTCCTTGTGTGGATGTCCGTAGCGATTGTCTCGCCCGGCTGAAATTACTGCGTAGTCAGGAGACACGAAACCGATAAATTGCTGCGACGAAGATGTCTTTGAACCATGATGGCTTACCTTGAGCACATCGCTTTGAAGCGCCTTTCCGTAAATTGATGCCAAGTATCTTTCAATCTTCTGCGGTGCGTCTCCGGTAAAAAGAAACTCTGTTTCTCCATACACCAACTGTGCAATAATTGACGCGTCATTACTCTCAATACCAGACACGTCTCGGTCTGGAAACAAAATATTTAAAAATATTCCATCATCAAGCACTATTGTCATTCCTCTTCGTGCCAAAATGCGAGAGACTTCACGCTCAAGAATTATATTTTGCAGTGACTGATATACTCCCGTATTACTTTTCACTCCCGATTCAAGTATTTTCTCAACCTTGTATCGCTCAAGTACACTTACAAGTCCTCCGATATGGTCTTTGTCCGGATGTGTGGCTAGAACAATGTCAATCGAGCGATCGTAAAACGGCATTACGTTGCTCAGCTGCCGCAGTACACTTTTATTTGCACCGCCATCAATGAGCACCTGATTACCGTTTGGTGCTTCTATAAATATCGCATCCCCCTGCCCTACGTCGAGAAACGCTACGGTAAGTATTCCATTTCGCTCTCCAGCAAAAACTGCCTGCCAAATAAAAACATTTACCAAAAATAACCCTACAAAAAGATAGCTATTGAGATTACTCCTGACAGAATTCATTTAGAAAGGTGTGTTAATACTCTAGACAATCTTTAACTGGTCGCAACTTCTTTTGGATTTGCGCCATACCGATTTAATCCTGGTTGACTGTCGCGCACCAAGAAAAAAAGTAGAACAAATATACCGAGTATACCGATCAATGGGACTAGCAACGCAAGCAACCACCATCCGCTATAATTAGTATCATGGAGTCTCCGTACCATGACCGCAAGTCCAGGAATAAATACTGCTAAGCTATATAGGAGTCCAATAATAATATTGATATTGTCGCCAATTGCAGCGCTGACAATACCAAGTACAATACTAAAAATAAAATGGAACAAGAAAAAATACCAATATTCTGCCCGTTGTGCACGTCCACTAAAGACTGCGTATTTTTTTAAAACCGTGATGTAATAATTCATAGTTGTAATTTTATCATATTTTAGAAAGGATATCGTATGTTACAATACAATAAATTACTTTTTAGCTATATACCTATGCAGTATAAAGAACAAATATTTAATATTCCTGAACTTAAAGGCATCTCAGCAAAACAACTAGAGGTACATTTGGGACTCTATAGTGGATATGTAAAGCACGTTAATCTACTGCGCCAAAAAATTCACGAACTTGGGTCAGATAAGGAAAAGAATGGATATATTATTGCGGAATTACGCAGACGTTTCTCATTTGAATTTGATGGCATGCGCATGCATGAGTACTACTTTGAACAATGGGAAAAAGGCTCTGCAACAGAAAATCAGGATTCATCACTTGGGCAAGTGGTATCAGAAAAGTATGGAAGCTGGGATAGCTTTTTAGACCATTTCAAAACAATCGGCAACACCCGAGGCATCGGCTGGACAGTTCTCTGCTGGGATCCGAAAGGAAAAACTCCACACACGGCGTGGGTCGGCGACCACGAGTTGGGACAACTCGCTGGACTTCCTGTCATTTTAGCAATGGATATGTGGGAACACGCATTTATGGTTGACTATACCCCCGCTGAAAAAAAGAAGTACATTGATGCATTCTTTTCAAACCTCAATTGGGAAGTTGTGGAAAAGAGATTTGCCGACGTTTCATAAAATAAAAAATTAAAAGACCATACATCGCGTATAGTAGGATTACTGCCCAGAGAGGAAAAGTGTCTATCTGAACTGATGCAAATGGAAGCGATGCAAATATATCAACAATCCACAACTCGTACGAGAGAAGCGCGTTTGAAATGTATGCAAAAGGAAGTGATAGAAATGTGCTGAGAAATCCAAACATCCCTGTTAAAAATCCAAAAAGCATTGTAATCGGCACAAAAATCAGCACAAGCATATTGACCGGTACTGCCACCAATGACAACTCCCCCATCTTATATAGAAGGATGGGTAATACAAATAATTGTGTCGCAATGGTTGCGGTTGCAAACTCCCGCAACTGCCATTTTGTTGGAACCAGTTTGAAATATTCCTCCAATTTTGGCGCGAGATAAATAAGCCCGAGTGTTGCCATAAATGATAGCTGAAATGATGAATCAAAAACCAGAATTTTCGGATTGTGAAGAATCATGAAGAAGCCAGCTATAAAGAGCGCGTAGGTCATTGTATACGCTCTTCCCGTCGCGCGTGCGAGGAGTACCAAAAGCGCCATGATGCTCGCGCGTACAATGGTCGCCGAGGCGCCAGTCATGATTGCAAAAAGCACTATAATAAATGCACCGAGAGAAAGACTCAACGCATACGGAAGAAATGAAAAGAAGCGCATAATCGCTTCGGCGACAATCGTTACATTGTATCCGGAGAGCACGACTATATGTATGATGCCCGTTTTCCTAAAATCATCCTGAAGTTCCTCCCCCAAAGACTGCTTTGCTCCGACAACGAGTCCACCGAGAAGTGACGCTTGTGGTTCGGGTATAACTCTCCCGATTCTTTCCAGAAATGCAAACTTGAACGAAAAAAGTGTTCTCTTTACAGAATTGCCACCGCCACTTGAGATGAGGGTAACTTCTGGATAAAACATAAGATAGAAAATACCGTCTTTTGAAAGAAATGCTGGATAATCAAATACGCCACCTCTGTCACTCTTAAACTTTTTCGGTGTTAACAGAATGCCTTCTATACTTATTCTGTCTCCATACAAAAATTTCTGGTACGAGTCTGCTGTGATGAGTATTTTACTTTTTACCTCTTCATCAAAAACTGAATCAAGGGTGACCGTAAGTTTTGTATGATTTTCTCGCTCATCCGGCTCATCAACAACAATACCCTCTCCAACTATCCTTTCCCCGACAAGACCTGTTAGAAATACACTCCCCTGCTTCAAATCCGCAACATCGAAACGCAAAAGTCCCAGACTCACACCAAATAAAAGAAGTGGGATAAGTAGTACTGTACTTTTTTTTCTGGTCTTTCCGAAATATTGAAAAAATACAAAAAGAGAGGATGCGAGAAGTAGTATAAATAAAGAAAACGAAAATCCTAAATTAAAAAACGAGTGGAACAACACTCCCCCTGTAAACCCTCCAACAAATATGTAAACCACACTCTGCTGAGGTCTTTTCATTAACTACATTGTAACAAAAGAATATGCCGCGTACCGATTTCATCGGTACGCGGCCTTATTTCAATCTAGTCGACGCGTATTTTAAAAGTATCAGAATTAAGCACCATCCATAGCTTCGTTTGCAAGTCGGTCTGCATCTGTATTTTTTTCTCGCGGCACATGTGTAAATGTTATGTTTGGGAATCCTTGACGCGCATATTGTGCACAGCAATGTATTGCGGGAAAAGTGTTGTTTCTTTTATTTGATACAAGCCAGAGAGTTGCCTGACAATAAGTTCGCTGTCGAGTTTAATTTCAACTGAGGTATTTTTTCGCTCTTTTTCAGGGATTAATTTTTTGAGCTCCTGTAATCCTAGAATAACCGCTTCATACTCCGCCCAGTTGTTTGTCCTCTCTCCGAGAAACTTTGAAACCTTCTTGAGAACTTTGTTATTTTCACCAATTATCAGAGCACCAGCACCAGCCGGACCAGGATTGCCTCTTGCTCCACCGTCTGTAAAAATAGTTATACTCTTCATTTCAAAATAGTAACATAAAAATAAAGCCCCACCTTTTTCGGTTGGGGCTTGAAGATAATTTCTTAAACCAACGATTTGATTCGTTTGTTTAATAGGAAGGGCCATTTTTTATTAATACGACCAAGAATAATAAGCACTACAACTCCAAATAGCGCAATACTGATTCCATGATGAGGGTGGCCACCAACAAAGTACGTGGAAAAAGAAAAGTATATGGTAATTGGAGCTATGGGCATGAAAAGTATCATTTTTAGAAAAGATGAGTCACCATCGTGATTTGAGGAGTCAAATGTAAGCGCGTGTGAGATAACGGTCACAACGATGGCTATAAACACCGTCACGATTGTAGTTACCGTTACTATTTTGTACCCCTCTAGTTTTACACCCATCCCGATCTCAATGAAAAACATTCCGCACATTACCACCACGACAAGGGCGAGAGAGTAGAAATAAAATAATCTTTCCATCTTAAACCTCCAATATTTGATTGAATGAAATAACTTTAGCTGAGCAGATACTAAAATTAAAGCTGTTGTCTGTCAACTCTCAGCAAATATCCCAACACCTTGCCTTGTTTAATTTAATGATACATTCTCATATTCTCAAGAATATGAGAATGTATCGAGGCATACAAAGTATTGGAAGCATACAGAGCATGAGAGCATTATGTATGAAATATGCCTACGAAATACACCATTTGCCTTTTTACTCCACTGCTTCTTTACTTCATTGTCTATCGTATGCAACCTATAGTATATCTACAATTCGCAAGCGCAATTCGGGAAAATTTCTAAACATTGATTTCTCCATTGTGGCAACGAGATCTATTGTTTTTCCTTCAGATATATCCTTCTTAAACTGCTCTGGTTTAGTAAAAAAACCTATAGCCGAAACTTTCTTTCCATTGTCTTTTAAAAAGTCAATTTGCATATGATTTTTTTCTTTTCCAAATTGCTTTGTATTTTCAATATAAATATTTTTAAACAGGAAAATCGGTTTTGGATTGCCTAATCCAAACGGTGCCAGTTTTTCAATGATACTGTACGTCTGCCACGACACATCCTCAAGAGACATTTGCTTATCAATCATAAGTTCATTTGTCTGAGTTGTATCTATTTTTGTTTCAAGATACGAAGCTATAAGCACTTCTTCAAGTTTGTGAGCATTTTTTCGTGAGACTGAAAAACCACTGGAAAACGGATGCCCGCCATAATCCAAAAAGAAATCGCTTTGATGAGCCATCATGTCTACAAGATTTACATCCCCTGTAGAACGACATGAGCCTTTGATTATTTCATCGCTTTCTTTCCCCCAAATGCATATGGGTCTCCCATATTCCTCCATAAGTATATGCGCAACAAGCCCAAGCAACGCAGGCTTCCATTTTAAATCCCCAATAACAATAACTTTTTTTATATCGGCTCTTTTTGAAATTCTCTTCCGTATTTCTTTTACTATTGAAGCGACTATTCCTTTTCGTTCGTCATTTAGTTTATTTAGATATTCACTTAAATTCATCGCAACTTCCCGGTCATCGGTTGATAAAAGATAAAATGCCTCCATAGGTTTGCCCATGCGTGATGCTGCATTGATGCGTGGAGCAACCATAAAACCTATATCGTCTTCGGTAATGTTATGTAAACGTATTTTTGCCTTTCGACACAACTCCTGCACACCAGGACGAGGAGATTTGCGAAACACTTTAAGACCATAATACGCAATCACCCTATTTTCTCCCGTTAGAGGTACAATGTCAGCAATGGTTGAAAGCCCCGCCATATCAAGAAGCCATTTCTCCCATCCGGGAGTGATACCAAAATCACCCTTTGCAATAAGCCCCTGCACCAACTTAAACGCTACCCCTGCCCCACAGAGCATATCATAGGGATAATTATCATCTTCCTGTTTTGAATTTAAAATTGCGTGGGCTTTGGGAAGTTTCTTGGTGGGAAGATGGTGATCTGTAATAATGACATCTATCCCAAGGCTGTTTGCTTCCTCAACTTCTTTTACATCAGTAATCCCACAATCAACTGTAATTATGAGCTTTACATTTTCTTTCGAGAACATTTTTATCGCATTGATATTGAGACTATATCCTTCATCATGCCTGTGGGGAATATAATTACTGACATGTTTATGTTCTATTTTTTTGAAAAAATCGTGTAGAATAACACCCCCAGGAATGCCATCACAATCATAGTCACTGTAGATGACTATTTTTTCATTGTCTCTGATTGCAGATAGAATTCTCTTGACTGCTATGTCCATGTCTTTTATTAAGAATGGATCGTGAATATGTTTTTCGTAATCGGGATTTAAAAATTCATCTGCATCCTCTGAAGTTTTAATACCACGTCGAAACAAAAGCTCCTGCATAAGTTTGGGATATGCGCTTAAACTATCTTTGACTTTGGTCGGAATCGGTTCTTTGATGGAATACTTTTTCATTTTCATCATTTTATCATACAATATACTGTGATATGAATGAGTGTTTATTTTGCAAAATAATTGCCGGAGACATTCCGGCTGACAGGATGTATGAGAATGAGCATGTGTTTGCGTTTCTTGATATTCTACCCACAACAAAAGGACACACACTCGTGGTACCCAAAGAACATTACCAGAATATTCATGACACACCGGAACGCGTGATGTGCAACATCATTACCACAGCAAAGCTACTCTCGTCAGTTATAGAAAAAGTAATGGGTGCCCAAGGAATTAATATTCATATGAACAATGGATCTGTTTCCGGTCAGGTAGTATTCCATACGCACATGCACATCATCCCCCGATATGACAACGATGGACTCAAGCTCTGGAGAGGTGAGCCATACAAAGAGGGAGAAGAAAAAGAAATTTTGAAACAAATTAAAGCACAACTTCCGCACTAGTGCGGAAGTTGTGCGGTTTTTTATCGTCTAAAATTTTCTCTCTGATTGCGATTGTTTTCTTCTTTGATTGAAAACTCAACCTCCCATCTCGTAGGAGTCTTTGGAATAGGTATTCCTTCTCTTCTCAGCTGAATAAACGTTTGCTCTTTCTCCACTCTCTCTTCTTCTATACGAGTGCGCACTTCATCTTCATTTTCTCCTGAAATTGCCTTGAGTGCTTCTTCATGACCTACAATACTGGCGTTTATTGCTCTTGTAACAGCTTCGCGTGCCTCATCCGGCACTTTTTTATACACAATAGCAAGCACTTCTTGATGCTGTAGCATTGCAGTGCTTACCTTCTCAAACACTTCGTCTGCACTTAACCCTCTTTCCCTTGCTTCTCGTGCTTTTGCTTCAGCTTTTTCAATATTTTTTTGGTACCGCTTTATTGCTTTCTCGGCATCTTCTGGCATATTGCTTTCTGCAAGTTCGAGGGCTTCCGCCAATCGTTTCTCTGACAAATAGAGGAACCTATCCGCTTTCGCGGCAATACCTAGTGCAAACAGCGTACCAACACCCTCTGATAAGATTTTCAAAAAGTAAAATGGGTGTCCCGGCAATATACCCGGCTCAGGCAGAGTTATCGAATTCGCTGACACAGTTCCAGTAAATACGAAAGAAATAATTAGTAGAGATAAAAATATTTTTTTCATAAGTTTTTATTATACTTATAACTTCTTTTATACAGTATATAATTTAGAAATAATTATGTATAGTAATATAGTCCATTTAGTGTCTATTTTCTTTTACTATTTTTTCAAAGCATCGATACCCACCAGTGTGCCCTCAAGTAAAAAGACGAGCATTGCTCCACCAGCAGTGGAAACGAATGAAAATTTATCTCCAAGATTAAGTTTTGCAATCGCGGCAATGGTGTCTCCTCCACCGACTATGGTCTGAGCATTGGAATGTGCAATAACTTTTGCAAGCTCGCGGGTTTGTTCAGAAAAACCATACTCATATTCACCAAGAGGTCCGTTCCACGTTATGAATCGCGCACTCTCTACTATGTCTTTTATTTGCTCTATTGTTTTCGGACCTGCATCAACTATTTTTTCCATGTCATTTATTGAATTGGGACTTTTTATAGCAGAATTATCGCCCTCTTTTACAACAACATCAACAGGAAGTACCAGTTTCTCATTACTGAGCAACTCCGCTGCTCCCATATCTGCTTCTCCAGTCTCTGAAAGTCCAGTGTTCCATCCACGAGCTTTAAAAAAAGCGTTTGCAAGCACACCTCCGACGAACACGTTATCATATATGTTTAGAAATTTCTTTATCAGTGGGAGTTTTGTTTTAATTTTTGCACCGCCCAAAATAAGAAGTGATGGGCTTTCGGGCTTAAAAGTACGAGATAGTTCGCTTAATTCCTTTTGGAACAACACTCCTATATAACTCGGTAAAAATTGAGGAAGCCCAACTATTGAAGCATGTTTTCGATGTGATGCTGAAAACGCGTCATTAACATATATATCGGCCACAGACGCAAGCTTTTTTGAAAAAGAAATATCGTTTATGCATTCACCTTGCTCTGTTCGTACGTTTTCAAGCATAATAATGTCTCCATCTTTCAAATTTTTTACCGCTTTCTCTACAAAAGCACCCGTTACCGCTCCGACAAACAAAAGGGTTATGTGTTTTTTGAACCATTCGTATACTGGTTTGAGTGACTGCGCATCTTCTTCTTTGCCGATGTGAGATATGAGAATTATTTTTGCTCCCGCCTTTTGTAAAAATGTTATCGTCTCAAGAGCTTTTGTGAGACGAAAATCATCTCCCACTTTTCCATCTGAAATGAGTACATTTAAATCAGTGCGAAGAAGTACTTTTTTCCCTTTAAGATCTTTTACATTTCGTACGTCTGGTAGCTCCACAATCAGTTTCTTTTACTTGCAATAGATAGAATTTCATTGAAATCTTGCGGTACAAGACTTGCATGCCCGATTAAAAAGCCATTTATTTCACCCCTTTCGAGAAGCACCGATGCATTTGAAGGTTCAACAGAACCACCATAGAGCACCGGTACACGCTGAGCGGTATTTGCGTCGTATATTTCAGCAAGTGTTTTTCGTATAAAAATTACCATCTCGTGTACCTCTTGCGGATCCATCGCGTCGTCTGCCTCCCTTCCGATTGTCCAAATAGGCTCGTATGCTATTACTATATTTTTGAGCATCTGTATAGGAACATTCTCAAAGGCGCTTTGTAATTCTTCTCTTAGAAATGTTAGATATTCTCCGTGTACATCCCTCTCTTTTTCCCCAACACAAAGAACGATTTTTAATTTCTCAGTAAGCGCTGAGAGAACTTTTTTGTTTATTGTTTCGTTATCTTCCCCCAATTTTCTGCGTTCAGAATGTCCGAGGATTACATACTCTGCACCCATATTCTTTATCATGGCAGAGCCGATATAACCGGTATACGAACCTTCGTCCTGCCAAAACACATCCTGCACGCCAAATAGTATCTTCTGTCCCGAATATAAATGCAAAAGTTCCCCCAAAAAAGCAATGGGTGGGCATATAACCGTTTGTACATTCTGCAGTCTGCTTGCCGTTTTTTGTATATCAGAGAATAGCTTCTCAGCTTTAGAGAGCGTTTGTGGGTTCATTTTCCAATTTGCCACAATCAACACATTACGCTTTTTCATAAAATGAATTGTAGCACAAAATTACTCAACCTCTTTCCAACTGCTGATATTCCATGAACCGCCCGGACCAGATGAGAATGATGAGTTGATAAGGCCCTCTTCATAAGTAACAACGGCATTTTGCTTAAGTTGAATTTTGTATCCGGTAACCTCAGTTACACTTACGCCATTATGAAGGACAACCAAACCATCAGACGCATAAAATATCGCGCCAGAGGCATTGTTATGTAAATCTATCGCTCCATTGTGATGTGATTCATCACACGGCGGCGAGAAACTTGAACCATCACATGCAAGTGTGCTTAAGAACATTATATGACTTCCTGTCTGTCCTGAACCTTGGAACACACCGTTGTTGCTGACATGAACCCAACTATCTGTAAGAACCACACAGCTTTTATCTCCAAACGATGTGTCACAACGGACCGACGACCCATTACTTATATCAATATTACCTTTCACATACACAACGCCAGTTATGGTGAGAGTCTTTTTAACACTCGTCATATCCAAATCACCGGTAATGGTGAGCGGGCCGAGTGTTGTATCTTCGGTAACAATATAGTCTCCGCTGTAAAGACATGGCGACACAGGTGGTTGCTCTCCACAGCCGGCGTCTTTTTTCCACTGGTCAATAATGGCTTGCGATATCGGAAGATTAATCGGCGATGGATCAGGGCTCCCAGGATAAGAGGTGCCGCTTACCGTTGTATTGATAAGAGACTGATAATATGCATCACCTCCAATGGTACTATTTAAAATGGTATTTGCTTTTGCAGTTCCGGTTACATCAACATTGTCAATTGCGTTTATTCCTTCACCGAAAAACACTCTAAAGGTGAGGTCACCGATAATGCTTGTCCATGAGCCATCTGTCCAGTTGGCACTGTACTTGCCAACACCGTCACCATATCCATTGTTGCTGTCAGAGCACCATACCCAATATCTGTTTTGATCTTTCCTCGCATCAAGCACAATCCAGTAAGTAGTGCCGCTGGTAAGTATTGCAGGAGTAGGAAAGGTCACATCTATCCATGAGTACTCGTCGCCTACCAAACTTGAAAGTAGCGTTCCTTCGAATAGTGATACTGACGATGGAGATCCGAAATTATCTGCGACTATGTGCACACTCCTACTTGCCGGTGATCCTACTTTTTTTATGTAGAGACTTATCTTTGCGATTGGTTTTGAATCTGAAGCATTAAAGCTTTGAGCAAAATCAATTGTCGGGTCGGCTTGTCCTGCAACCTTGTCCTGATTGCAAACGAGCGAGCGATCCTGATTACTCTCTGTTACCAGAGTTGCCACCGTTGCGTCACCTGTGATAGTTGCTCCGTTGCCTCCCACAACCGGTCCATTTGAGTAAATATTGCCCGGCTGCCCCCCAACTCCTTCAATTCTGCTGTTTTCCTCCATAATGATACCGCCATCACCGGCTTGTGATCCATAGAAGAAATCAATTCCAACTGAGGTGGACAATTCAATTTCTGCATTTCGTAGAAATGAAAGTATGTCTCCAGTGGCGGTAATTCTCTTTTCATCATTACTAATGTCGGCAATAATGGTAACCGATGTCCCGCCTCCGTATACAATAGTCTCAAGTGGATCAATTTGTATTCCTTTTTTTATCCTATACACCGCTTCTTCAACACCACCTTCTGCGAGAAAATAGCTCTGTTTTGATTTGAGCATCGTATTGATCGATGCAATGTCACGCAAGACTGGAGATGATATTCCACTCACAATAATAAGACTACTTGCCAAAAAAAATAAAACAGCGATAAGCACTGCCTGCCCAGATTGAAAATTAGCTTTGTTATGCGTATTTGAATCTGTAGTATACGTATTCATGCAATCAATATGAATTTCTCATAATTACAAAAGTACTAAACTGCTCTGTCTTTGAGCTGTTCCCTTGAATGCTACTCAGAGTCATTTCTATATGAACACCTTCCGACGACATAGCAATAACTTGTCTGAATACAAGATTGGTGACCGAAACTTCTTTTCTGGTCAACGCACCTTCTGGAGAACTGTTCTCCTGTACTTTAAGTGTATTGCTCTCAAGATAAAATTGAACCGTTTCAGTCCCAGAGGTTCCGGTTTTCTGAAGCGTCAATATGCCGGGATGTGAATCAAGTGAGCTACTTCCTATTATTATGCTATCTGCCGCTCTAATTTCGCGAACCATCCGCTCAAGTGAAGCGGATGCCGATGTATATACATTTCGTGTTACTTTGAAATCTGCGTACGCTTGAGATTGTGAAAGGGTAACTGTAATAATGATAACTGTCATCACCGCTAAAATTGATATGTACACTAGCATCTCTATAAGTGTGAATCCCCTATTTGTACTGTGCCTAAAAATCTTCATACTTACTCAAATAAATTGGTAATGTAAGTGGTCATTTCGATAACATTTCCGTCACCCCACGAAACGCGAACAATAACCTCTCGCGCTTGCGGATCAATTGCTTTGACATCTGGAGAGGTGCTCGCTATTATGTCGCTATTTGAAGTCTTTCTATACGCATCATCGAGTCTAAATGTGCGTTGGTAGACACCATCTATGCTCTCCGGTGTTGTGGTCGATTTCCAAGTGGAACCGGTAAATTCTAGATAGTACTGGGCGCCGGTTGTGAGACTTGTTATATTAGAAGTCCAACCATTATCACGCAGAAATCGAACCGCTTCTATTCCTTCTTCGAGAAGATATACCGCTTTTACTTTAGGGGTATTTGCAAAACCGGCCTGCAAATACAGATTAAACGCGGTTACAAGACCGATGAGCGCAAGAGATACTATTGCGGTTCCCACCAAAACTTCCAGCATTCCAAATCCTTGGTTTCTATTTCGGGCATGTGTTTTGTAAATACACTTCATTATATTTTAATTAACCTCAGCAATTCCAGTAGTTTGTATATTAATCGTACTTGAACTGGTTGAATCCGACACCAAGGAAAGTCTCACTGTGCCATTTTGAGCTGTTTTACCAGTCAGCCTACTAAAAACAACATCACTTCCGCTGCCGGTAAGTGTAATATTTGAAATCTCAACGGTAGTTTGTAGTACTGTAATATCATTGTCCGAATCAGATGATGAGTATACCGTTCCTTTAAACAGTACTACTTTTGTAGTTTCAAAGTGCACGCCATATTGGTAACCATCTTTCGAGGCAAGAGTTAGTGTGCGAGCATCATCGAGTATCGATAAAACAGTTTGTACAGAACCGGTGAGAGCTCGTGATGTGCTGAATTTAGAAAAGACAGTCACGGAAACAGCAGAAAGCGTTACAAGAATTGTTATAACTACCAGTATCTCTATAAGTGTAAAGCCTCTCTGTTGTGAAAAGTTCATTATATGCTTTCTGAAATGGAATATATTGGTGCAATCATTGAAACAGCAAAAAATCCAACTACAATTCCGATAAAAATCATCAGAAATGGCTCAATAACTGTGGAAAGATCTGAAGTCTTCTGCGAAACCTCCCCTTCATAAAACTCAGCAATGTCCTCAAGCATGACCGAGAGTTGGCCCGTCTCTTCCCCAACAGCCATCATCTCACCAACCAATATCGGGTAGATATTTTCGTTTTCCTTAAACACGTCGGAGAGTGGGTCTCCCTTTTGCACCCTAGCTATTGCTGAGGTGAGTACTGCCTTGTAATATGAATTTTGAACAACTTCGCTCGTAATGGAAATTGCTGTGATTACATCAACACCTGAGGAGAGTAGAGATGAGAGTGCGCGTGAGGTGCGCGCTGCATTTACTTCTTTTACTATGACAGAAATAATGGGGATGTGTAGCACTGTATAATCAAGAGCTCGTTTTCCTCGCTTGGTTCTAATACCAAACCATACTGCAACTATAGTGCCCACAAGAAATATTAGAAAGATAACAGTATTGTTCGTAATAAAATTGCTAATCGATATAATCGCCTGTGTGCTTTTGGGCAGTTCCGCTCCAAGTTCTTCAAATGTCTCGACAAGGGTAGGTACAACATAGATAAGCATCAGTATTCCAATGCCTACCATTGCGATTATTATAATTGTTGGGTAGATGAGCGCACTGCGAACCTTCCGTCTTAATGTATACGCACGCTCAACTTGAGACGCAATAGTGAGAAGCGCTTCAGCCAACCCGCCACTCTCTTCCCCCGCTTTTGTCATCGAAACAAAAAGTTTTGAGAACACTTTAGGATGCGCTTCCATGGCTTGGTGTAAAGCCTTTCCTTTTTTAATATCGTTATTGAGTCCGGTAACGACTTTTTGGAATGTTTTATTGTGTGTCTGCCGCTCTATCACGTCGAGAGCACGAGAGAGAGCGAGTCCGGCCTTTATCATTGCCGAGAGATTTTTAGCAAATGAAATCTTTTCTGTGGTTTTTACAGTGCTGAAGATATTATTGATACTAGAGAGTTTAGCTTTAAATATAGAGCTCCCCTTGGCTTCAGTCACTGAAATAATAGTATTGCCTTCCTTGCGCACTTCGTTGTATACACTAAAACGATCCGTCGCTTCGATTGTGTCTTCATACTGCTCTCCATCTTTTCGCTTTGCAATGTATTTAAATGTTGGCATAATTTCAAAATCCCTATTCAGATACTACTCTGAGCACTTCCTCAATTGTAGTGACACCTTGTACCGCTTTGAAAATACCATCCTCTATCATGGTGAGCATTCCTTCACTCTTTGCTTGTTTCTCTATGTCTTCGGCAGTAGCACCCTTCATGATTAACTCCTTGATGGTGGAAGTCATTTCAAGCACTTCGTGAATGCCCACTCGCCCAGAGTATCCGTCTTCACACTCACTTGAAGGTTTTGCTTTATAAAAGTGAATTTTACTCCACAATGTTCCTTTTTTCACAACATTCTCCTTTTCAAGCTCAACGAGAATTCTGTCAAGATCAACCGTTTTTTTAAGCTGATTTATTTCCGATTCAGAAAGAAAGTATTCTTCTTTTTGTTCACATAAACGACGAACGAGTCTTTGTCCAATAATGACATTTATAGTTGACACGAGCAAAAACGGCTCTGCGTCCATGTCAAGAAGTCGTGGTACTGCGCCGGACGATGAGTTGGTGTGGAGTGTTGAGAATACCAAATGCCCAGTGAGTGCCGCATTAATGGCAAGTGCCGCTGTTTCATTATCACGAATCTCCCCAACCATTATGATGTCCGGGTCTTGTCTGACCAAAGAGCGCAATCCTTGAGCAAAACTAAAGCCAATATCCGCCCGAACTTGTGTTTGATTGATTCTTGGCATCTGATACTCAATTGGATCTTCAATCGTTGAGATATTAACTCCGGGAGTATTTAAAATGTCGAGCGTAGTGTAGAGCGTTGTGGTTTTGCCAGATCCTGTCGGGCCAGTGGTTAGAATCATACCGGTTCTTTGTTTGGTTGCCTTGTGGATCCGCTCAAGAGTTTCTCCATGAAAACCTAATCCCTCAAGTGTAAACCCCGATACATTTTCTTTCAGCAAGCGCATTACTGCCTTCTCGCCAAAGTATGTCGGTAAAATTGAAACTCGAAACGACACTTTTTCCTTATTTACCTCAACTTTGAAACGACCATCCTGCGGAAGCCGCTTTTCATCAAGTTTCAGATTAGAGAGCACCTTAATACGGGCAATGATGCTTGCAGCTGAGTTTTTGGGCAAGGTCATTGCATCATGAAGTATTCCGTCTATACGATACCTGACCAACACTTCGTTTTCCATTGGCTCAATATGAATATCTGAAGCATTTTGAATAATCGCATGCTTGATAAGAGCGTCCACAACACGTACGACAGGTAGATCTTCAGCAAGTTTTTTTAAATCACTTTCAGAAGCTTCTTTTCCTTTTTTCTCATCAGGAAGTGTAACAAGAGATTCAGATTCTTTTTCAATTATATCGCCAAATTCAGCCTTGAGCGTCTTTTGATATTGGAGTAATACTTCTTTTATTGACTCAGTGTCAGTGAGTCGCGGTAGGATTTTGAGTCCCACCTTTTTCTTTATAAAATCAATGGCGGCAATATTTACTGTATCAAGCATTGCCACTTCAAGCCCTTCATTGGTTTTCTTATATGCGACTATGTTATTGTTCCGTGCTATTGGCTCAGGAATCATTGAGAGTACTTCAAAATCAATCTTTTGGTCTTTGAGGCTGACAAACGGAATACCCAAAATGTATGCTTGCATACGGCGTAAATCATTTTCACTTATGTCGCCACTACTAACAAGCACTTCGTCAATATCTTTTTTGCTCTTTTCCGCCTCTTCCTTGGCTTTTTCAAATTGTTTCTTGGAAACAAGACCGGAATTGAGAATAAAATCTTTTAATTGTTTCTCTTGAACACGCACAGTAAAAAAAAATTATAAGACAAGCGCAACACGCATTGTTTTCTTCTTTCTTACTCATAGTATAACAAAACAAAAGCGTATCTCTAGCGTTTTTCTCAACATAAGTGCTACATTTGACAATAAGGGTGTTTAATGTATACTCAATTGCACTGATGTTAATGTCCGCTATCAAGCGGGCACATTTTTTTAGAAAAATAACGAGTAAGACAAGTATATTTTTCTGACTCTGTTAAACCCCGCAAAGCGAGAGCGACAAAACCGCATCTAACAGAGTGATGGTTTTTATATTCATTACATTCATTAAAAATATATCATGTTTGATTTAAAAGTAATTCATTCAGTACTTGATCAGCTTGAAGAAGAGCGTGGTATCCCACGCGCAAAAGTGCTCGAAGCAATCGAGATTGCTCTTGCGACCGCATACAAGAGAGAGTATGGAAAAAGAGGACAGATAATCAGAGCGGTATTTAATAATGATATTGGCGATGTGGAATTTTTCCAGGTAATGAAAGTAGTTGATGAGAGTAAAGTGCGTATAGAAGAAGAAGTTACTCTGGAAAAATCTCCGGAAGAGAGTTCCTCTATCAAAAAAGCTACCAAGAAAACAGAGAGTGAAGAAACACCTGAAAAAGATACGGGCGAAAAAACCCAGGAAGAAGATACGCGAGTATGTTGCGATCCTGAGAAACATATTTTCATTGAGGATGCC
>JADFSL010000002.1:0-19903 GCA_022560785.1 Patescibacteria group bacterium | reverse complement strand
CAGATCATCCGGGCTTCATTTGATATTACCACTGGTAAAACTGAGTTTTATCAGGTAAAAATTGTTGTTGATAAAAATCAGGTGCGGATAATAGAGGACGAAGAAGAATACAAGGAAGCCGGTGGTGAGAAACCCTCCTCCACACCTATTACGGCGGACAAGGAAGATGCAGAAGATGAACGAATTCGATATAATCCTGAACATCATATGTTTCTTGAAGACGCAGTGAAAATAAAAAAAGATGCAAAAGTTGACGACGAATTGGTGTTTCCACTTGAAGCAAAAGATGATTATGGTCGCATTGCGGCACAGACTGCAAAACAGGTGATAATTCAAAAAATACGGGAAGCTGAAAAAGTGTCTATGCTTGAAGAGTTTGGTAAGCGGCAAGGTGATATTATAAATGGAACTGTTCAGAGGATTGAACGCGGTAATATTTTCGTTGATTGTGGACGTGCAACTGGTCTACTGTCATACGACGAACAAATTCCAGGAGAACGATACCGACAAGGTGAGCGAATTAGAGCATACCTGTATGCTATCGACGAAAGTCAGCGCGGTATCTTTTTGCGTCTTTCCCGTTCACACCCAAAATTCTTGGAAAAACTCTTTGAAATGGAGGCGCCGGAGCTGACAAATGGAACAGTTGAAATAAAAGTGGTAGCTAGAGAAGCAGGTTCTCGTTCAAAAATTGCTGTCGTTTCTCATGATGAACACATAGATCCAGTCGGTTCTTTGGTTGGACAGCGCGGTGTCAGAGTGTCAACGGTAATGAGTGAACTAAGTGGCGAGAAGATTGATGTAATAGAATGGTCAGAGGACTCTGCACAGTTTATTGAGGAAGCACTCTCCCCTGCTAAGGTTATCGGTATTACAATAGATGAATCGGAAAATAAAGCGTCCGTTGAGGTTTCGGAAGATCAGCAGTCACTCGCCATCGGAAAGGGTGGGCAGAATGTGCGGCTTGCCGCAAAACTAACCGGATGGAAGATAGACATTCAATCTCTCAAAGGAGAAAATATTGCAGAGGCTGATGGTGAGTCTATAGATGTGGCAGAAGATAAAAATAAAGAGACATCTACTCCCTCTGATGCCACGGTCAACAAAAAAGAAATAGCAGAAGAAGAGGCCCTCGACATCGCCAAGGCTGACACAAACAAGAAAAAAGAGGTTAAAGAAGATGATACTTTAGCTGACGAAAAAAAGTAATTATCAGTCAAAAAACTATTATGAATCTATGGCATGATGTACCACTGGGAGATGATGTACCAAATGAATTCAATGCAATCATTGAAATCCCAAAAGGTTCGTACAATAAGTACGAAATAGATAAGGAAACTGGCCTTATCGCACTTGACCGCGCAAATTATTCCGCGTCTCCATATCCATTTGATTATGGCTTTGCTCCACAAACGCTATGGGATGATGATGATGCTCTTGATGTAATAATTCTTACTACATTTCCTCTTAATCTGGGGATTCTGGTTAGAGTTCGACCAGTTGCAGTTATGGAAATGATTGATTCTGGAGAATCTGATTTCAAAATTATCACTGTTCCTGTTGATGACAAACGCTGGGATGATGTAAAAGATTTGTCTGACCTTAATAAACACTCTCTCAAGGAGTTCCAGCATTTTTTTGAAACATACAAAACACTCAAAGGTAAAGGAGATATTGTTGAGGTCTATGGATATAAAGGAAAAAAGGAAGCGAAAGCAGCGGTTGAAAAATCAGTAAAACTCTACAAAGAAAAGTTTAAAAAGCACTAAGATGCTGAAATACCAGGCTTTTGCTTATTACTTATCAACAAAAAATGCTTTCCCCGCGAAAGCATTTTTTGTATACTGGGCGTAGCGGTTCATAGATAGAGGGTGGATTGACATACTGTTATTAATAGTGAGTTCGTATAACATGGGAAACATTACACAAAGAAAAACAACTGTATTTTATATACTGGCTGTTATTTTTGCTTTTGCATTTTTGTCGGGAGTAAGCTACGGTTCTGCCCAAGAAACAGGCTCAGCTATAGGAGAACGAGAGAGGTTGATTGACAAAACAGAGATTGATGCAGCAAGAAGTCTTTTGCGAGACAGATTGAAAGTACAAAGACTTGATGTAAAATCTAACTTGGAATTGCAAAGAACAGATTTTCGCAATGCTATTGATATAAGAAAAGTCGAGATTAGAACTCTACTTGAAGAAAGAAGTGGAGAAAACCGAGAAGAGTTGCATTTGAAACTTGACGAAATGAGAGGTGATGCTCGAGTCCTGTTTGAACAACATCGCACCGATCGAACTCAATTACTCAGAGAGAATCGAGTGGAACGGAAAAAAATATTGGAAGAAAGCCATCTTGAACAACGAGAATTGATTGCTGAGAGAAAAAAGGGGCTAGCCCGAGAGAGGGCTCATGCTTATACAGAGCGTATTATAAACAGATTTATCGCTGCATTTGACCGATTGGACAGACTGGCTGAAAGAATGCAGTCGCGAATAGACACACTCACCAATCAGGGTCTCGATCTCTCAGACGCTCTGAATAAACTCGATGACGCACGAGTGGAAATTGCCGCGTCGTATACTGTGGTAGGTGAAATTGAAGCTACTATTGTTGGCATTCTCGAATCTGACAACCCTGGAGAACAACTGGTCGACATCCGTAGCCAAATAGGTATCGGTAAAGATGTTTTGAAGAGCGCTCACCAAAGTCTTGTCGATGCCATCCGAATCATCAAAGCAGCTGGAGGTGTTGGCAATAGTGATGGTAATGAACCAGACGAATCAGATGATACAAATAATACAAGTACCGATACTACCGAGTAGCAATTATACGTAACATATAACAACATGGACGAACAAAACAAAATAAACCAAACCAATGCCAATGAAGGAGAGCAGACGCAACAATCTGAGACGCCTCCTGCTGCTTCTCCTCCTGCTTCTAATGAAAACGGTGAAAAACAAAAAGATAAACCAATTGGTCCTGTAGTCGGCGTTGCGATTATTGTCTCAGTTATTATTCTCGGTGGTTTCTACTTTTGGAGTGCAGAGTTGAGCAAAAAAAATGCACTGGATATGACTGGAGTTGAGATACTGAATCAGGACGACCCCGCACTTAATGCCCTCCAGAAACAGGGTTCTTCAGACAGTATAGCTGATATTGAACGAGATCTTCTCAATACCGATTTAGATAACATTGATAGTGAGCTTGAAAACATTGGGACAGAAGTGGGAAACATTTAGAAACTCATTCATTACGATATAAAAAACCTCCACCTGGAATGTGGGGTTTTTTATATCATACTGCCCAGTATACCTACTATCGCGCTTGCCAGTAATCATATGAGGCGGTACACTCCACATTGTATTGAATTCTAGTGCGTACTAATCTGTTGAATATGAATCCCGTTAGAGGTCACGGACGCGTAAGTAATATGAAATATATAATCAAAAAGTCGAATATTATTAATATATTATTGAGGGATGGACAATTTGTGTCCGCGCCCCACCTCTAAGCGGGATGAACAAGAGCGAAACAATCTGCGATAATATAGAAATACAAAAGCATACCGAGATATCTGAAGTTGAGTTAAAAGGTGAGATATCAAAGGATGCAACTCTTCGATACCGAAAAAAAGCGTTGTCCAAAATTGGAGAAAGTGCCACAATCTCAGGTTTTAGAAAAGGGCATGTTCCAGAACCTGTTTTGATTCGCGCCGTTGGGGAAAAGGCTATTCTTGAAGAAACTGCAGAACTTGTACTTTCCGACCTGTACCCAACGTTAGTAGAGGAGCATAAACTTGCTGTAATCGGTAAACCAAAAATTTCTATCACGAAGCTCGCTCCTGGTAATCCAATAGGTTTTATAATACGCACCGCAGTACTCCCCAATATCACACTTCCCGACTACAAAACTATAGCAATGGAGATAGTACGTTCTCAAAAACCATCGAGCACAGAAGTTGCCGATAAAGATATTGAGGAAACAATTCTCCACATCAGAAAGCAATTTGCGACGACATCGAATAGCGCAATTAAGAACGGCAACGGAATAAATAAAGATACTGGGGTGCAATTGCCGGAACTTACAGATGAATTTGTAAAAAAAATAGGCTCGTTTAAGAATGTTTCAGATTTTAGAAAAAAACTAGTGGAAAACATGGAACGTGAGAAGAAAAACCGCACAAAAGAAAAAGTAAGAATGGGTATTGGAAGTGCAATTATTGAAAAATCTCATATTCCACTTCCGAAAATACTCGTTGAAGGCGAACTTGATAAGATGCTTGCTCAATTCAAAGATGATATCAAAAAAATGAGGATTACATTTGACGACTATCTGGCAAAAATCAAAAAAACACCGGAAGATTTAAGAAAAGAATGGAAAACAGATGCAGAAAAACGAGCAAAGCTACAGTTGATATTAAATGCCATCGCAAAAAAAGAGAGTTTAGCTGCTTCACAAGAAGCAGTTGAGCGAGAAGTTAACCACCTTCTTTTGCACTTCAAAGACGCTGATAGAAAACGGGTAGCAATATACGCTGAAACTATACTTATGAATGAACAGGTATTCCAATTTCTGGAAAAACAGTCTTAAACTAAAAGTTGCCTCTACGGTGCAATCTGCTACTATAGCAACATAGAACAGGTAGAAGCTATACAACATATGCTTATTCCAACCGTTATTGACCTCGCATAGTATACTTCATTTCGTTTGGCAACTACGGGGCAAGAAAAAGTCAAAAAATTAAATTTGTTTAAATTACATGTTGATACCTACAGTAATAGAGAAGTCACAATTTGGAGAACGAGCATATGATATATATTCCCGTCTTTTGCGCGAGCGAATTATCTTTTTAGGTGGTCCGATTGAGGATCATACAGCCAATATTGTTATTGCTCAGCTTCTTTTCCTTGAATCAGAGGATCCGAAAAAGGATATTTCCCTTTACATCAACTCACCGGGAGGTTCGGTTACCTCTACACTTGCGATGCTCGATACCATGAATTACATCAAACCTGATGTTTCAACTGTCTGTGTCGGTGTTGCCGCATCGGGTGCTGCGATTCTTCTTTCAGCCGGAAAACGTGGAAAACGTTTTGCCCTACCGAACGCCGAAGTGATGATTCACCAACCATGGGGAGGTATACAAGGGCAAGCAACCGACATTGAAATTACTGCCAAGCATATTTTAAGTGTCAAAGACAAGCTCAATAAAATTCTGGCGAAAAATACAAATCAGACACTCGCGCAAGTTGAAAAAGATGTGGATAGAGACTTTTTCATGAACACCGAAGAAGCCAAAAAGTACGGTATTGTTGACCAAATCCTAAAGTCCAATGGGGACAAAAAGGGTAAATAACAGATACGGAGCAACCGCCTACCATAATATGCATGCCACACTATTCTGTGCGACATGTTTTCTAGACAACCGCAACCATATCTGCTAGCATGCAGATATACTATTGTATATTTGTTAATTAACTGAAAAGTCGCTTTTGCTTTACCGATAGAAATCACTGAAACTCAAACCGTATCTATTCAGCACACCATGAAATTTAATTTTTTCTCTACTCATACACAATTCACACCTGCATCTGCAGAGTGTTATGTTGTGCTTCAGTAAATCAGTAAGGTAGGAGCGGGTAACACCGCGTATGTCATTAAAAGTTGTAATTGTATTAATAGGACTCTCCGGTCTTGTGGGGATTTCTTTTGGGTACTTTCTCCGCTGGATTGTGTCACTCGGAAAACGAGGGTCAATGGAGCTTGAAATCAAGCAAATGATGCTTGATGCAAAGGAAGAAGCTAAGCGCATCACTGGAGGAGCTGAGAATAAAGCAAGAGAAACTGTAGAGGAACTTAGGGGAGAACTCAAAGAAAAAGAGGAGCAAGTAAAGAAAAATGAAGACCGTCTTATTAAAAAAGAGGAGTTTTTGGATAAACGACAACTTGATATTGATCAAGAAGTTGAAACCATAAAGAAAAAAATTGAAGAGGTAAAAGAAATACGGGAGAAAACCGAAGAACTCAATGAAAAAAGACAGGAAGAACTTGAAAAGATATCGGGACTCTCAAAACAAGACGCAAAAGTGGAGATCCTAAAGACTATTGAAAAAGAGCATGAGGAAGACATTTTGGTGCGTATGCAAAAACTTGAAACGGAAGGGTATGAGAAACTTGATCGGAAAGCAAAAGAGATACTGGTGGCATCAATTCACCGACTCGGCAACTCTGTCGCATCAGATGTTATGGCAATATCACTCTCACTCCCCTCTGATGAACTCAAGGGAAAAATCATCGGAAAGGAAGGGAGAAATATTAAGGCATTTGAACGCGCAACTGGCGTTGATGTTATCGTTGATGACACACCAGGAGTCATCACCCTCTCATCATTTGACCCGATCAGACGACAAGTCGCGCGAGTTGCGCTTGAGAATCTTATTATAGATGGAAGGATTCAGCCGGCAAAGATAGAAGAATCGGTCATTAAGGCAAAAGAGGATATTAATAAAATTATAAAAGAAAAAGGTGAGCAGGCAGCATATGAATGCGGAGTGTTCAACCTTGACCCACGAGTAATATCAATTTTGGGAAGACTGCACTTCCGAACGAGCTATGGTCAGAACGTACTTCAGCATTCAATAGAAATGGCACACATCTCTGGTATGTTGGCAGAAGAACTCGGGGCTGATGTATCGGTTGCTAAAGCCGGAGCGCTTCTCCACGACATTGGAAAGGCTGTTGATCATGAAGTGCAAGGTACCCATGTAGAGATTGGCAGGAGAATACTTCAAAAATTCGGTGTCAATGAGCCGATTATCCAGGCGATGCAATCCCATCATGAAGAGTACCCATACGAAACACCAGAATCTATCATTGTGCAGGTGGCAGATGCTATTTCAGGTGGTAGACCTGGTGCAAGACGGGACACTGTGGAAAACTATCTCAAGCGTTTAAGCGACCTTGAAGCCATTGCTAATTCTTTTGAAGGAGTTAATAAGACCTTCGCCATTCAAGCAGGAAGAGAAGTGCGCGTCTTTGTAACCCCTGAAGATATTTCAGACATTGAGGCCAAAAAAATGGCTAGAGATATAGCTCTTCGGATAGAAAACGAGGTGAAGTATCCCGGAGAAATCAAGATTAGTGTTATCCGCGAATCACGAGCTATAGAATTTGCACGGTAAAAATACGCCTCCACTGTACGGAGATGATAAAATAATCATAGTTTACTTATTCTCTGTCTCATATCTATCCTGTATTGCAGAAAAAACGGCTTACTATATACTTACCCAAGTACCGCAATACAACGATATACGTGTGTTGTCGGACAAAACCAATAATACGGTCGATGTTACTAATCCTGCTATGATGTTTTAACACCTTTGCAGGGTATTTAATACGTAAAAACACGATGAACAAAGCTTCAATAGTAGAAAAGGTCAACAGTCTCCTCGGAGGAACAAAAGCTGACGCAGAACGAGCTGTCGACTGTGTTATTGACTCAATTGTCGAAGGACTCAAGAGCGGTGATGAGGTATCACTTGCTGGACTTGGAATCTTTTCAACAAAGATGCGTCCGGCACGACAAGGCAGAAACCCACGAACCGGAGAAACTATCCAAATTCAGGCTATGCGCGTTCCTAAATTTAGAGCCGCGAAAGGACTGAAAGACGCAGTAAAATAATATTACTTCCTATTGCATTCAAAAAGCCCGTCACATGTGACGGGCTTTTTGACTCTTGTGCGGGATGGGAGAATCGAACTCCCGCTAGAAGGTTGGAAACCTCCTGTTCTACCACTAAACTAATCCCGCACTAATTATTCCAGATACAAAGGCAGATATTCTACCATTCACCCTCCTAAGTTTTTGTTCTACAAAAATTTAGGAGGGCAAGCTACACCCGCATAGAAACTAATCGTACCAAATAGCAAAATCCCTCGCAAATGCGAGGGATTTTTTTCAGAAGTTAAGTTTACGCTTCGGGTTTTGCTTCAGGTGTTGCTTCAGAAGTTTCAGCTTCCGTAGCTGCCTCTTCATTTCCTTCCTCTTTCTTTTCTTCTGCTCCTTCTCCTCCTTCTGGAGTTGTGTTTGGAGTATCGTCCATAGAATTCTTTTTTTAAAATCCTGTCATAAAAACAGACAGAGTCCTGATAAATAAAAACTCGGGGCTACCCAAGTTTCAGTACTTTTAAAGCATACACCAATGGTTACATTTGTCAATAAAACATAACGAAAATCATTCTCTGTCAAATTTTGCTGCTGAGCCACTCTGATTTGATGCTATACTGAACACGATGCCACTTATAGAATTTGCAAAACTGGTTATTGCTTTTCTCATTCTGGGAATTTTGGTTATCTATACTGTTTCGCTTTCAAAACAAACGGTTGTATACAACAAAACCCCCGCCACAAAAGATTTGTCGGTTGAAGAAGTCTCCAACACTGAGACATCAATGATACAAGAGCTGCAGGAAATACAGGAAACAATAGTACCCGAAAAGGAAATAGTAGTTATGCAAGAAGAAATTGTCGCATCTACCATTCCTGTTATTCCTCAACCAGTCCCGTTGATACCGATACAATCATTTTTAGGTATAAATGAAATCACCAGAGCCGCACTTGTAAACATTTTATGCACCACCACCTCTGGAGGACTTCTCAATCCAATCACCGGAAGTGGAGTTATTATAGATAGCCGTGGAGTCATTCTTACCAATGCTCATATAGCACAATACTTTCTACTCAGAGACTACCCGAATAAAGACGCAATTGAATGCATAATACGTGGAGGAAGTCCTGCAGAACCACTCTATACCGCTGAAATTCTCCATATTTCAACTGAGTGGATTACCGATAACACATCAAATATCACAAACCAAAATCCTATGGGAACCGGTGTTAATGACTATGCGTTTCTATTTATAACAAATCGTATAAATTCTAGTGAAGCACTTCCAAACACTTTTGTGTTTATACAACCTGATGTAAAAGAATCTTCGATCATAGTTGGAAATAATGTTCTGGTCGCCGGCTATCCTGCGGGGTTTCTAAGTGGAATTACAATACAAAAAGATCTCTACGCAGTATCCACTATTTCTGAAATAATGGAGCTTTTCACATTCGGAGATAATATGCTTGACCTTATTTCGCTCGGCGGCAGCATTACCGCGCAGAAAGGTTCTTCTGGCGGAGCAATCGTAAACAGCAACAGCAAACTGATAGGTGTTGTGGTTACAAGCAGTGATGGAGAAACAACCGCCGAGCGTGATTTACGTGCTATTACCCTCTCGCATATAGAGAGGAGCCTGAAAAAAAACAATGGATTTGGGCTTGAAATTCTTCTTTTCGGCGATTTAAGAGTGAAGTCGAATTTATTCAATCTCTCCACATCACCTGCGCTCACTGAACTTTTAGTAAATGAGCTTAAACAATAGCTCGTTAATAACACTGATTTTCGAAATTTGCTTATCCCTTATTTATGTGAATAGTTTGAGTAGGATAAGCAAAAGAAATCCCCTCTTTTCCAAATGCCTCAAAAATATCAAGATTTATTTTCTGCTGTATATTCATAAATTCCGTATAATCGTTTGATTGTACATAGTATGAAACTTCAAACATTAAAGCCGAGTCCCCAAAACCCTTGAAGTGAGTCCTATCAAACCGTGTCTTTTGAGCAGATTGTACGATTTTCTCAATTATTGACGGGATTTTTTTAAGTTTTGACTGTGATGTTTCATATAAAACCCCGATAGAAAATATAGATCTGCGCTCAGCGAGTCGTTTGAAATTCTGCACTCTCGCTTCAGTAAGCTCTTTGTTTGAAATAATAAGTTCTTCTCCAGTACGAGCACGGATCCGCGTTGATTTTATGCCTATTTTCTCAACCGTTCCCGAGTCTTTACCAACAACGATGAAGTCCCCTATCTGAAACGGTTTGTCAAAGTAAAGTGCAAATGAGCTGAATAAGTCAGCCAAAATACCCTGGAGTGCAAATGCAATCGCGACCCCGCCAATACCAAGCCCTGCAACGAGCGAGGTTATATTGATACCGAGGTTTGAAAGCACCAAAAGCACTCCAATAACCCACAGAGCCCCTTTTGCAAGCATGCTCAGATAGCCGGCTGCTGCCTTTGTGCTCGGGTCCGGATCCCCTTCAAACTTTTTGCGAATAACATAATCAACGAATATTTGAACCCCTATGATAATCTGGTATATAATCCACGTGAGCAGAATGCCATTTATTAAATTATTTACAAAACTGGTGAGAGAGATAAATTTTAAAGCAAAATAGAATGCAACGAAGTAATAAAATGACGGTCGCAAACTTTTGAAGATTTTTATGAGAGTGTCGTCAATATCAGTTTCTGTCTGTTCAGCAAGACCCGCTAAACGTTTCAAAATGACCCACTGAAGGCTTTTAAACACCGCAACAAGCACTGCAAAGGCAATAACCGCTTTAATGTAGCTCATAAGCGTATTCCCCAGAAGATACGCGTCAAGATTGATAATAAATTCCATATTGTGCTGTGTATTTTATATTAACACCACTCTATAAGCAAATAAAAAGGACAATTGAAATAATTATGGTTTCACTACTATTTCACTACTGGTAGTATATTACTATTTTGTCCCTTTAGACGAAATATCTTTGTTTTAATAGCTATTTCGCTTATCTTTTGGTTATTTGTGTAACAAAATATGCCGAAAATATTTACGTTCAGCAAATTATCCGACTTGATAAAATCAGACGGCGAAATAGGTAATGATTGGGCTATAGAGTAAATATACTAACTTTTAATCGGGGTGCCGATCGCTTCGGAGACAACATCCTTGATTTCATTTCGCTTGGTGGAAGTATAACTGCACAAAAGGGTTCCTCAGGTGGATCAGTGATAAATGGCAGTAACGAACTAACAGATGTTGTGGTTACGAGCAGTGATGGAGAAACAACCGCGGAGCGTGATTTACGCGCTATTACCCTATCGCATATAGAGAGGAGTCTAAAAGAAAACAACGGATTCGGTCTTGAAGTTCTCCTCTTTGGCGATTTGAGTGTGAAATCAAACTTATTTAATCTATCCACAACTCCAGAACTCACCGAACTTCTGATAAATGAACTTAAAAAAAATAATATAAAAATACCTCTGTGTTGTCTTATAAGACCTGTTAAATGTCTTAAAATGACCTGCTGAAGTCTACTAAATGCCGTCACAGACTATATTAATAACCCCTAATTTATTATAAACATATTTTCCAAGAGACATAAAATTAACTAATAAATGCCATAGTGCAGTGTAAGTCCTGTGTTGTTACTATTCTAAAGCAAACAAATGGGAAAATTAGAATAATTTTGAGCTTGTATTAACATATTGCTATTCTGTCCCTTTAGACGAAATATCTTTGTTTTAATAGCTATTTCGCTTATTTTAAGGTCACTTATATAATAAGAAGCGGCAAAAACTCTCATCGAGAATTGGGTTCGAGCTATTCAAATTTTTTATGAAAATTTCCACAGAAGTCCGCCAGACTTCTTGAGATATCCTGTGTCGGGGCGCCGAGAATCGAACTCGGACCACTCGGTCCCAAACCGAGCACACTACCACTATGCTACGCCCCGTTTTGCCCGAATAAAATGTGTATTCCTACATTTTATTTTAGGGTTTATTCAACCTCATAATTCTACTTGATTCTGCCACTAAACTCAACAAATTGTAAAGGACGTTTTAAAATGTCCTTTAGATGTCCTTTATAAAGGTTCCTCGACCTAAAGGCACGAGATATTGAACCTATGTTAGCTCCTCGACTCGGAAATGCTCAAACCTTCGGTTTGGCGTTTCGCTCGTTCTATGTCGCTAATAAAATTATGTCTTCTGTAAATCGACACTTAGCTTCTTTATTATTTAGATCAAGATATATTGCCAGCACATCAAATTGCCAATTCTCATCTTCAATTCCCTTTTCAATCAAATAGGTTTGGATAACTCGTGCCATTCGCTGTAATTTTTTGGGGTGCACATTCTCCTCCGGTCTATATCCTTCTGTTTCACGTGAAATGCTACCCACATTTTCACGTGAAACAGTTTTTACCTCTATAAATCGCAGTATTTTGTCCTTTTTAGCAATAATATCTATCTCACCCCATTTCTTGAGATAGTTCCTCTCAATTACCTTAAATCCACGTTTCATGAGAAACCTACAGGCAATATCCTCTCCTATTTTCCCAATTTTTTGCTTTTCAGTCTCTTTACTGTTCTTCATGAAACTCTTCTCAAATCAATTTCAAGTCAACTTATGTTATATACATATAGCTCATTATCCGTTTTTTTTCTAAATATTTTTCATATTATGATTTCACATGAAACTATATTTGTATGTTTCATGTGAAACTTATAGTGGATAAGGGACACTTTGTTTATAATCTCAATGTCCCATTAAAACCTTTATTTATCAACATATTTTTGAAAAAGTGCTCCTGAAGGACAGAAATCGAAATGTCCTTTATCAACACAATGCACAGCTTTATCCACACTTATGCACTATTTTTTGCTTTAAAGACACGAATTAAGGACAAAATACTCGGTGTCTCTTTGGTGGGGGAGACAGGGAAAGAGACTCGGTCACAACTTCCGCCTTCGGCGAAGTCGCGACCCGAGAAAAGGTACGGCCGCACCTTTTCTCCACCGTCGATAAAGCGATATATTCCGGCTTTCGATTCTCCACGAAAGCAAAGCAGTTTGCTTTCTCTACCCGCGCTCTTGAAGCATAAAATTGTCAGGAAAAAATCTGGCAATTTTACGCTTGGTGCGGGTAGGGAGAATCGAACTCCCGTCTTATCCTTGGCAAGGACATGTCATACCACTAAACTATACCCGCATAATTCCATACATTCTACCATTCACCCTCCTAAGTTTTTGTTCTACAAAAATTTAGGATGGCAAGCTGTACCCGCAAAAATATTCGGTAATTATACTATATTTTGTTATCTTTGCTCAATCTGTACTTATAAAACCCGAAAATCGCTAGTAAAAACTAGTGATTTTCATGCTAGCGCGCCCGGCAGGATTCCTCTTCCTCTGCACATTTTCAATCGCAGAGCGATATAGAAAACGTGCTCCTCCAGAGCCACGGACCCCGCCTTAAACCAATGGCGGCGGGGTTCCGTTCGAATCCTGCCAAAGCAACCTCTAATAGCACAACGAGGTAGGAGAAACCTACCTTGTTGTGACTATAGGCGCGCCCGGCAGGATTCGAACCCACAATAACTGGTCCGAAGCCAGTCGTGATATCCATTTCACTACGGGCGCAAAATGATAGCATTATAATACGCTATATTAGCGAAACAGCAAAATGTATAATACAATAAATGTATGTCAAATACGCTGAAATTTAAGGTTCCAAAGGAGGTTTCACGAGTAACTGAGGAGCTAGAAAAGGCTGATTTTGAGGCTTATCTGGTGGGGGGCTGTGTCCGTGACCTCCTGCGAGAAAAAGTCCCTAAAGACTGGGATATAGCTACAAATGCCAAGCCCGACGAAATCGTGGAGCTCTTTGATGACACGTTCTACAACAATGAATTTGGAACTGTAGGTGTGGTAAATGAGCAAGTAGAGGATGAGTCTCTGAAGGTCATACAAGTTACCCCGTACCGACTTGAATCTTCCTATACCGATGCTCGTCATCCAGATTCTGTTGAATTTGGAAATTCTCTTGAAGCTGACCTTAAGCGCAGAGATTTTACGGTAAACGCTCTGGCGTACAGTGTTTCTCAAGGACATCTTGTTGACCTTTATAAAGGGCAGGAGGATATAAAGGACAGAATATTGCGAGCGGTGGGGAAGCCTGATGAACGATTTGCAGAAGATGCGCTCCGAATTCTCCGTGCGATACGCCTTTCTGCGGAGCTTTCATTCTCAATTGAACGGGAAACAGAAGAGGCAATAAAAAGGACTGCTTCCACACTTGAGAAAATATCCATGGAACGTATCAGAGATGAATTATCACGCATTCTCATGTCTAAAAGACCCATGGAGGGTCTTTTAAGCGCACAACGACTTGGTGTGCTTAAACACTTCATACCAGACCTTGAGAGGGGTATTGGGGTAAACCAGAATCAGGCTCATAAATACGATGTCTACGAACATAATCTAAGGACACTCCAACATGCGGCTGACAAAGATTGGTCACTGGATCTTCGTTTGGCAGCTTTATTTCACGATATATCAAAACCAGAGACACGGCGCAGATCAGAAGAGAAAAATGACTGGACATTCCACGGACATGACGTGGTGGGAGCGCGGCTCACTAGAAAGATACTTATCGGTTTGAAATATTCAAAGAAAACGGTGGATGCTGTTGTAAAGTTGGTCAGATGGCACATGTTTTTCTCAGACCCTGAAAAAATAACCCTTTCCGCAGTACGTAGAATCATTGGAAATGTGGGAGAAGAGAGTATATGGTTCCTGATGGACCTAAGGGTGTGCGATAGAGTAGGTACCGGACGACCAAAGGAGAATCCATACCGGTTCAGGAAGTATAAATCGATGGTTGAAGAGGCTCTCCGCGACCCAATTTCAGTCGGAATGCTTAAAATAGACGGTAACTCACTGATGAAAATAACTAATGAGAAGTCAGGACCAAAAATTGGATACACACTCCATGCTCTACTCGAAGAAGTGCTAGAAGACCCCACACTCAACACAAAAGAATATCTTGAAAAACAAGGAAAAGTGTTAATCGTGCTTCCTATGGCAGAACTTAAAAGTTTAGGAGAAAAAGGAAAGGTGAAAAAAGATACGGAAGAGGAGAAGAAAGTAAAAGAGATACGAGGTAGGTACTGGGTACAATAAAGGACAATAAAAAAAACCGCCCTTAATGAAAGGCGTTGTGGAGAGGGCCTTTCAGGGCGGCTTTTCCCATCTAAAGAACAAACATATTGGCTGTGTCACATACCATTTTACGCAAAAATTTTGTATGGTGTGGATATGTGTACCGTCAACCAATACACAATCCAAAGATGTTTGCTAGGGAAGAAAGAGGGAAATGTGAAGAACAAATATTGAGAAAAACTCAATGTCTAATACAAGTGTAGCAATCATAAAGGACATGTAAAGGACAAAACTGTGGATAAATGTCCTTTATAATTCTTCAGGCTCTTCAGACTATAGGAGCTCAAGCTCAATTGGACAATGGTCAGAGCCATATACATTGGTAAGAATGGAAACTCCTTTTATTTTATTCTGCAGATTTGAGCTGACAAAAAAGTAGTCGATGCGCCAACCAACATTTCTATCGCGAGCCGCTGTCTTTAAATCCCAATATGAATAAGCATTTTTTTTATTCGGATGGAAATGTCTAAATGTATCTATGTATCCATGATTTATCACCTCATCAATCCAAGCTCTTTCCTCAGGAAGAAAGCCAGTATTGTCCTCGTTTTCTTTTGGGCGCGCTAAATCAATTTCCTCATGGGCCGTGTTTATATCTCCGCAGAAAATAATTTTGTTGCCTTTCTTTTTTAATTTTTCTATATAATCAAGAAATGCGTCATAAAAATCAAGTTTATATTGAAGTCGCTCCGGCCCCTGTCCACCATTGGGAAAGTAAACATTAAGCAGAATAAAGTCCGAAAAGTAGGAAATTATCAGCCGACCTTCGTCATCAAATTTTTTTATTCCCATGCCGTATTCAACTTTTTCTGGCTCTGTTTTGGTGTAGAGTGCCACGCCGCTGTATCCTTTTTTAACAACAGATGATGCGAAATATGAAAAATATCCCTTCACATTTCTGACTTCAGACTGAAGCTGATCAGGATGCGCTTTGGTCTCCTGCAAACAAAAAATGTCAGGTTTTTCTTTGAGAAAACTCCCCCAATAGTCATTTCTGTGCACAGCGCGCAAACCGTTCACGTTCCAAGACAGTAGTTTTGTCATTTATATATCATATCAACTTTATATAAAAAGCAAACGGCTCCGACGGTACTGTCGGAGCTATTTTCGGCTATTATTTCCATTGTACCAAGTGTATTTTTTTTATATTCATATCCATCATGCATATATAAAAGACATGTCCGTTATGTGCGTTTTTTGCCGTGAAATTCCTTGTGTATATTTTTTAAATGTATGTCCGTTACATGAGTGTAAACTTGCGTCGTTGAAATGTTGGCGTGTCCTAAAAGTGCTTGCACTGAGCGAATATCAGCTCCGTTTTGAAGTAAATCAGTTGCAAAACTGTGTCGAATCACATGTGGAGTAACCTTTTTAGATATTCCAGCTTTTATTGCATAGTATTTTACTATTCTCTCAACCGAGCGTGGTGTGAGCCTCAGTGAATCCTTGCTCGAAACTCCTCTGCTAAGTTGTATGAAGAGTGAATCGTCCATGTCAGTACGTTTTTCCATATATTTTTTTAGTATATCTTTTGCATCAGACGAGAGAAATACAACACGGATCTTGTCTCCCTTGCCTCGCACAGAAAATTCATCGGCGCGTATATCCAAATCATTATTAAGTGAACAAAGCTCTGAAACCCGAAGACCTGTAGAAAACAGTAGCTCAAGCATCGCTTTGTCCCGTAGAGACTTTAAATCTTCCCCTTGGGGGGCGTTCATGAGACGATTGAGCTCATCACTTGAAATGAGGTCCAAACTGCGTTGTGGCACTTTTGCAAGCTCTATCCGCTCTGGTGAAATAGATTCAATAGTGCGTTTTCTCATGTATTTGAGAAATGCGCGAAGCGCTATGAGATAGTAGTTTTGAGTTTTTCTCTTAAGTGTTTGTTGCTCTCCGATTGGAGGCACTCCCGATGTCCTGCCTACTGGCGAGGCAGGTTGCCGGTTGAGCCACAACCGGTATTCACGAATAACATCATCGGTAATATCCTTTGGATCGGTAAGTTTTGACCATTCAAGAAATCTACTGAGATACTGATCGTAGTTTGCAATTGTTTTTAAACTACGACCTTTCTCAATTTCGAGATGTTCAAGAAATTCCCGTTTCAACTGATTAAGCTCGTATGTCATACACTCATTATACCAATAGTAAGTGTCGCACAACAAGAATTGTTCTATACATATTGTGTCAGAAAATCTGAAAATATTGTAAGACAATAAATATAACGTCGCACAAGATTTTACACAGCTCTTGCAAAGTATTATCAAATGTGGTACTCTGTTGTTCTCTATGCTTACAAAGAGAAAGAAACAAAACGCTATAAAGGACACGAAAATGCACGAAACGGACACGGGTTCTCCCGAGGTGCAAGTGTCTATTTTGAGTAGAAAAATAGATGAACTTGCGACGCATCTCAAGAAAAATCTAAAGGACAAGCATTCGAGAAAGGGGCTTCTTTCCATGGTCGCTGACCGAAGAACGCACCTAAAGTACCTTGAAAAAAAGGATAAGCGGCGCTACAATGCGCTCATCAAGAAGCTCAATCTTAAAAGATAAAGTATTCTTGATATCATTTTATAAGTTTTTAATCAATCGTATTTTCATACGAGTCATTAATTATGGCTATTATAAAACACAAGAATCAGCGCGTGGGAATTTTCATAGATACACAAAATCTCTATCACAGCGCAAAAAACCTTTACAAATCAAAAGTAAACTTCGGTACAGTATTAAAAGAAGCTCTTGCTGGAAGACCTCTTATACGTGCAATGGCCTATGTGGTCACCACGGAATCAGGTGAAGAACAGGGATTTTTCGATGCCCTGACCAAATTAGGCATAGAAACCAAAACCAAAGACCTTCAAATATTCTACGGTGGGGCTAAAAAGGCAGACTGGGATGTCGGTATGGCAGTTGATGCTATTAAAATGGCATCTAAGCTTGATACTATCATTTTGGCAACCGGCGACGGTGATTTTATACCACTCGTTGAGTACCTTATGAAAGAAGGATGTCAGGTTGAGATTATTTCGTTTAGTAAATCATCCTCATCTAGACTTCAGGAGGTTGCCGACGACTTTATAGACATGTGCGAAGACCCAAAAAAGTATCTCATCGGATACCGTGGGGAACGAAAAAGTATATGGTCTGCCAAATAAAGTTACAAACAAATTAAAGGCCCCCGCCCGGCAGTTGCCGGGCGGGGATTTTGTTGCTCGAAGGTGGAAACCTGCTACACTGGAGGCATTATACGTTAATGTTGACCTCTAGATAGGTAGGCTTGAAATATATTTTCAAACCTAAAATCTGAGGGTCACACAACCCACTTATGGAAGAAAAAGAATATTCACTCCAGATTGGAGGAAAAACTCTTACCGCCCAGTTTACCAATCTTGCTGACCAAGCTAATGGCTCGGTGTTATTGCGATATGGAAACACGACGGTTCTTGCAACCGCAGTAATGTCCTTGAACGAACGCGATGGACTTAATTATTTCCCGCTGACTGTTGATTACGAGGAAAAATTCTATGCCGCCGGTGCAATTTTAGGCAGCCGCTTCGTCAGAAGAGAGGGTAGACCCTCTGAAGAAGCAATTCTCTCAGGTAGAGTGGTAGACCGCGCTATTAGACCGATGTTTGACAGCCATATACGCAGAGAAATACAGATAGTCATCACCGTTCTTTCTATAGATGAAGACGACCCAGACATACTCGCTGTCAATGCAGCATCACTGGCACTACTTACTTCTGATATCCCGTGGAACGGGCCTATTAGTGCTGTAAGAATTGGTAAACACAAAGGAAATGGAGAGTTTGCGATTAATCCACCATATACTTTCAGAGAGAACTCAGATACAGAAGTAGATATGATTATCTGCGGAAAAGACAGGAGTATAAATATGATTGAGGTCGGCTCTCATGAGTCAGATGAATCGGTACTAGTTGAAGCGTTTAAAAAAGCCTCCGAGGAAATACACGCACTTCAGGAATTTCAAAACAAAATTGCAAAAGAAATTGGTAAGAAAAAGCATGTTATAGAAAAGAGAGAAGTGCCACAGCCCCTCATATCGCTTTTTGAAAAAGAGGTTGCACAGAAACTTTCAGACGCAATTTTTTCTGAGGACGGCAAGAAAGCCACTGAAACACTTAAAAATGAGTGGCTTGAACAGGTGCAGGAGATATTATCCGAAGAAGAGTGTGTCTTTGCACCATATTATTACGAAGACATGGTCAGTGACACACTTCATAGAGAAGCGCTTGAAAATGAAAAGCGTGCCGATGGAAGAAAAATGAACGAGGTGCGACCTTTGTTTGCCAAGGCTGGAAAAGTATCGCCGATTTTGCATGGTTCGGGAATCTTCTATCGCGGCGGTACTCATGTATTCTCGGCATTGACTTTAGGGGGACCTCAGGATTCTCAGATTATAGATAGTATAGAAGCACGGAAAGCCACAAAACGTTTTATGCACCATTACAACTTCCCGCCATTTTCTGTCGGCGAAACTGGTCGACTCGGTGGCCCCAACCGAAGAATGATAGGGCACGGTGCACTTGCCGAAAAAGCACTTGAACCTATAATTCCTGATAAAGAAGCTTTCCCGTACACAATACGTATTGTATCGGAAAGTATGGCATCAAACGGCTCAACCTCAATGGCGTCAGTCTGTGCTAGCACAATAGCACTTATGGATGGTGGTGTGCCCATTGTGCGCCCCGTGGCGGGGATTGCGCTTGGACTTATGATGGGAGATACCAACAAATATAAAATCTTAACTGATATTCAAGGTCCAGAAGACCATCATGGTGATATGGATCTGAAAGTTGCTGGAACCAGAAAAGGAATCACTGCCATTCAAATGGATGTGAAAGTTGGCGGAATACCGATTCCGATACTTGTGGAGGCACTTACGGAAGCAAAACGTGCACGCCTGAAGATTCTTGATGTAATCGAAAATGAAATTTCCAAACCACGTGAACATATCTCTCCACGCGCACCTGAAATTGTTTCAATCAC
>JADFSL010000001.1:13818-38600 GCA_022560785.1 Patescibacteria group bacterium | reverse complement strand
CTGTCTACCTGCAACCGGACAGAGGTGTACGTGGCCGCGCACCATCCCATTGCCGCTGGCTCCGTTATTGCCCTCCTGCGCGAGCTGAAAGGCGGCGCTGACGCGTCCGACGACGTTTTCTATCACCACACCGATATGGAAGCGGCGGCGCATCTCCTGCGAGTCGCTGCCGGTATCGAGTCGATGATCATCGGCGAGTCCGAAATCCTCGGGCAGGTGCGCACCGCCTTCGATGCCGCCACGGCCGCGAAGAGCCAGAATGCCGTGCTCTCGCGCCTCTTCCAGACGGCGATTCGCGGCGGCCGCCGCGTGCATAGCGAGACTGAGATAGGCCGCCGCGCCGTCTCCGTCAGCTCGACCGCCGTGGCGCTCGCCCGCAGCACGGTCGGTGACTTAACGTCTCGCACCGTGTTGGTCGTGAGCGCGGGCGACACAGGGAAACTCACGGCGCGGAGCTTAGCCGAGAGCGGCGCGTCGCGGCTGCTGGTCACAAACAGGACCGCTGGCCGCGCCGAGAAGATCGCCGCCGAACTGGGCGGCGAGGCCGTCCCGTTCGAGCGCCTGGGCGAAGCAATGGCCGAGGCCGACATCGTCATCAGCTCCAGTGCCGCGCCCAACTACCTCATCGACCGAAAGGCGGTAGTCCAGGCCACGGCCGGACGCAACGGCCGAGCGCTCCTGCTCATCGACATCGCCGTGCCACGCGACATCGACCCCGTCGTGCGCGATCTGCCAAGTGTCCACCTCTACGATATCGACGACCTGCAGGGGCTCGTGGAGCGCAATCTGGGCGCGCGCCGGCGTGAGCTCTCGAAGGCGGAGAGCATCCTCGATGAGGAGCTCGGCCGCTTCGGCGAATGGGTTCGCACGCAGGGCATGGTGCCGACCGTCGCAGCCCTGCGCGCCCGCGGAGATGCGCTCGGCCGCGAAGAAGTCGAGCGCACCCTCAAGCGCCTGGATAATATGGTCTTGCCCGAGTACATCGTTAAATTCCTCTGGACGGTATTTTCTGTAGAGCGCTATATTGCTTTGGTTCGAAGTTGACATAACGGCATTATACCACAGAGGATTTCTTCTTTAGAAATGCATTGACTTTGTCTTCAATTTCATCGGCATTTCTTGTTTCCATGAGTTCTGCGCGCAATTCTTTTGCTCCAGGGAAATCTTCTACATACGATTTATAATGTTTTTTCATAATTGCAAAATTTTTGTGTGGCAATAATTCCTCAAACATCTTTGTATGTTCCACCATTACGGAAAGTTTTTCTTCCAGAGTTGGGGTGTGCCCGCTGAAGAGCCAAGGGTTTCCAAAAATTGCCCTTCCGAGCATTACTCCATCTGCACTTGTTTCCACTACCCTCTGTTTCGCTTCATCTAAATTCATCACATCACCATTACCGATAATCAGCGTTTTGCTTTTTAGTCTATTTCTTATTTCAACCGCCTCTGTAATCAAATCCCAATGTGCCGGTACTTTTGACATCTCTTTCCTAGTGCGCGCATGTATAATCACCGCCGCAGGATCGGCAGAGAGTAGTAAGGGCAACCACTCATCAAGTTCATTTTTATTGTACCCAACACGGGTTTTTATTGACACTGGAAGTGCACCAGCTCCTCGTTTGGCAGCTGCTATAAGATCTTGTGCCAATTTTGGATTTTTGATGAGCATCGCACCCGCCCCTTGTTTTTCAATACCTCTGTCCGGACATCCCATATTGATATCAATTCCATCAAAATGAAGTGAGGCTGCAAGTGCTGCAGCTTTCTCCATTATTTCTGGCTTAGAAGTAAAAAACTGCGCAACTATTGGTCGTTCTGTATCGCTAAATAGTAAATCCTTTTTTAGAATTTCTCTACCTTTCTCATCAGCAAGAATCAAACCGTCTGCTGACACAAACTCAGTGTAGAGTACATCTGGTTTTCCATACTTTACTATTATTCTCCGAAACGCCGCGTCAGTGACATCTGCCATAGGCGCTTGTATAAAAAATGGTCTATTTAACTTTCCCCAAAATCCACAGTCCATCCCGTTAGAAATATGACGCGGACATACAACGCCCTTGTCTATTGCTTGAAGTGTTTCTAAAAAACGACCTGTGTTGAATCATAGAAAAATTACTTGTTATACATCCGTGATTTCCAGCTGGATCCATAGACCAAATATTATATGCAATGCCTGATACTCTTTCCACTATTTTTTATTCTCTGTATTTGTAATACGCCTTGTTTCCAAACCGTACATCGAGATATTCAATCTCACTAAAACCCGTATCTTTAAATTCATCTGATGCCAGTATTGATTCAAGGTTTGAAAGAATGTCGGAGAGATTTTGTTTTCTACCAAATAAAATTTTGTTTCCGCCTTCCATGTAGAGCGCTATGTCGTCTTTGTCAATAACAGACAAAAAGATTGGACTGATATTGAGTCCGTAGAGCGATAAGATAAATGAACGAAGTATTGAAAATTCGTCGGGCAACAAGAATGTGTTCCCTATTGGATTACCTTCCACGGCTCCATAATATCTGAAAAAGATATTGCCTGAAAACACCGGTGCTTTTGCAAAGATAACGCCTCTATCGTCCAGAAAATAGCATTCTCCTACTCCACCTTGGATATCTGCACTGTTGTCACACCACAGCGCATCAGGTTGTCGTTCCTCTACCTCAACCACGATTGATTGGAAGTCTGTGAATGATACCGAAACTTTTTTAATTCGTTTAAATGATTCAAGCACGGATGCTTCTATGCTGTGTTTGGGATAGATAAAAATACTATTTTTAGGAAACAGAAAAAAATAGCTGCCAGTTAAATGTGTCTCTGCAAGTGTGTGCAACAAATCCCCATCTACTATGGAGTGCCCTTTAATAACAATATTTTGTATCGTGACTTCATCAAATCCCATAAGCCACCCAAGAGCTCCAAGAGATAAAATAATTATCACTACAAACAAAATAAATTTATACAGTAGCAATTTCTTTCTGCGTGTTTTGAGATGAGAAGACCCTAAACGATTACGCCTAAACATATACAAATATTAGTTTGCTTTTTTTGATATGGTGTTTTTTCCAATGTACTTCTGGAGTACCTCTGGTACTACGATAGACCCGTCTTCTTGTTGGTTATTTTCAATGAGTGCAATAAGTGCTCGTGGTGTAGCAATAGCAGTGCTGTTGAGTGAGTGTGCAAACTTTAATTTCCCATCGTCATCGCGATAGCGAATATTGAGTCGTCTCGTCTGAAAGTCGTGGAAATATGAAGCTGAACTAATTTCACGATATTTGTTCTCAGACGGAACCCATAGCTCAATGTCGTATTTTTTCACCTGTCCGAGTCCGAGATCGCCCCCACAGTTAAGCACCGTACGATATGGAATATTCAATTTTTCAATTAACTCTTCTGCATTTCTATTTATCCATTCATGATACTTTACCGATTCTTCATGATTTGCTTCGCACAAAATGACTTGTTCAAATTTAAAAAACTCATGCACACGCATTATTCCTTTTGTATCTTTTCCATGACTACCCACCTCTCTTCTAAAGCAGTCTGAAAATCCAAAAAACTTCACCGGTAAATCCTTTTTCTCAAGTATCTCATCCATGTAATACCCCATCAATGCCACCTCCGATGTTCCAGCAAGATAGTCACTATCTTGGGTCTTATACAAATCCTCTTCTCCTTGTGGAATATATCCAGTCCCCAAAAATGTCTCTCTCCGCACCAATGATGGTGTAATAATGGGAGTAAATCCACCCTTTTCCATAAAAGTATCAAGGGTGAAATGCCATATTGCAAAACTTAAAAGTGCACCGTCGTTTTTGAGAAAGTAGCCGCGGAAACCCGATACTTTTGCACCACGACTAAGATCAAGCATATCTAATTGCTCCATAAGTTCTATGTGGCTTTTTGGCTCAAACGAAAATTTTGGTCGCTTGCCCCAGGATTTAATCTCCTTATTTTTTTCATCACTATCACCCTCAGGCACAGACACGTCGGGAATATTAGGAACCTGAATCATTAAACGTTGCCACTGTTCCATTATATCCCGCAATAGTTTTTCTTCTTTTTGCAAACTCTCTTTGAGAATTTTCATTTCTGCTATTGCGCTTTTTCTTTTCTCTTCATCTGTTTCTGCCGCAATGGAGTCCGTTGCAGAGTTTTGCTCGGTCCTTTTCTTTTCTACTAATGCAATGAGTTTCCGTCGCTCATTATCAAGCTCTATGAGCGCATCGACATCAATCTCAATATGCTTTTTTTTCGCCGCTGTCTTAATGAGATCGGCATTGTCTCTGATAAATTTAATATCGAGCATGATAGAATAGATAATACTATGGGCTATATTATTAGACAACTTGCACCTTCTGACTTTCCAAAGCTACTCGAAGAAATTCCTGATGCACCAAAGCGACTGTTTGCTGTTGGTCCTATGCCACACAGAGACTCAAAATGCCTCTGCGTTGTCGGCTCCAGAAAATACTCCTCGTACGGAAGAGAGGTCTGTGAGAAACTGATCGTGGGACTGCGCGGATACAATGTAACTATTATCTCTGGACTGGCTCTTGGAATTGATGCTCTTGCACATCGCAATGCTCTTACTGCAGGTCTTGCGACTGTCGCTATTCCAGGATCCGGACTAGGTCAGTCAGTGCTTTACCCAAGTGCAAACCGAGGGCTTGCAGAGGCAATTATTGCATCGGGAGGTGCCCTACTGTCTGAATTTGAAGAAAGTGAGCGCGCAACACCGTATAATTTCCCGAGAAGAAACAGAATCATGGCTGGGATGTCGCACGCCGTTTTGGTTATTGAAGCTGAGAGACAGTCCGGAACACTTATCACTTCGCGACTTGCAACTGATTACAATAGAGATGTACTGACTGTACCTCATCCTATTTTTTCAAACACGTCACATGGCCCGCACATGCTGTTGCGCCTTGGTGCTGCCGTCATTACAGATGCCGAGGATATCGTTAAAGCACTCGGTATTAATACAAAGCACAATCGTACAGCAGATAATAAAAATCTCTCCGAGCGAGAACGGAAAGTTGTGGAACTACTCAACGAGCCACTGCCACGTGACGAACTTATTGCTCTTCTTAATATATCTATACAAGATGCAAACATCTTACTCAGCGCAATGGAAATAAAGGGTCTTATTAGAGAGCAATACGGAGAACTCCACAGCATATAATTTGACAAATATATGACTATGTATTATTAGTATACAACTGTACCTCACCATAAAATACTAATATGAATCCCGTTAGTAGTCACGGACATAGAAACACAATATGTTAAGAAAATTGATTATCAGCAGAAGTTTAATATTTAGGCAAGGATTGAAATCAGTCCGTGTCCTATTACTAACGGGATGAAACTATTAATAGTAGAATCTCCGGCAAAAGCCAAAACAATATCTAAATATCTTGATGACAAGTACACTGTTCGCGCAAGTGTGGGCCATGTTCGTGATTTACCAAAAAATAACAAAAAAGCGATAGATATAGAAGCAGGATTTGTTCCCCACTATGAAATCGTCAAAGGAAAAGAAAAAATAATTAATGAAATAAAAGAACTTGCAAAAAGTGCAAGCGAGGTGATTCTTGCAACTGACCCTGACCGTGAAGGAGAAGCTATAGCATGGCATATAAAAGAATTGACCAATCTAAAAAATCCAAAACGGATTGTTTTCAATGAAATCACAAAAGAAGCGGTGCAAGAGGCACTAAAGCATCCACGCAAAATAGATGAGAATTTGCGAAAGGCTCAAGAAGCGCGGAGGGTGTTGGACCGACTCGTTGGTTACGATCTCTCTGGGCTCATATGGAAAAAAGTGAGATACGGACTTTCAGCAGGGCGTGTCCAGTCACCTGCACTGCGCATCATAATGGAAAAAGAGAGAGAAATTAGAGCCTTCAAACCGGAAACATTTTGGGTGATAACCGCTGATGTAAAAAATAATGCGAAGGATAAATTTACACTCACCTGTACAGAAGAACCAAATAAAAAAGAAGAAGTTGAAAGAATTCTCTCTGTAGGAAAAGCGGGAATGTGGAATGTGTTAGATGTAAAAGAATCTGAGATGAAGCGTTCTCCGAGAGCTCCTTTCACAACTTCAACTCTTCAGCAAACTGCCAGTTCGCGGCTGGGTTTTGCTCCTTCTAAAACAATGGGTGTCGCTCAAAAACTGTATGAAGCAGGTCATATTACCTACATGAGAACAGACAGCATTACTATGAGCAAAATGGCAATTTCACAAATACTGGATTTGGTAGAAAAAAAATACGGAAAAGAGTATGCCTCAGCCCGTATATACAAAACCAGAAGCAAATCTGCGCAAGAAGCTCATGAAGCAGTGCGACCAACATACGTATCAAAAGAATTTAACGGAACAACCGATGAACAGAAAAAATTATATCGCCTTATTTGGGAAAGAGCTGTTGCTTCGCAAATGTCAGACGCTAAAGTTCTAAAAACCAAAATTACGGTAAAAGTAAAACCGGTGGATGGCAACAAAGAGATTTCTGATTTCGCTATTAACGGTTCACGGGTGCTTTTTGATGGATGGCTTAGGGTGGATACAAAAGCACGTGGAGAAGATGTAGAGCTTCCAAAAACAACCCCTGGAGAGACGCTTACACTTCTGCATTTGCACGATGAAGAAAAGCAAACTCAACCTCCTTTTAGATACACCGAGGCGGGTCTTATTAAAGAATTAGAAAAAAGAGGAATAGGAAGACCGTCAACCTATGCTTCCATAATGCGAACCCTTTTGGATAGAGGTTATGTAGAAAAAGAAAACAAAACACTGTTCCCTACGGACACTGGGGACGTGGTCAGTACATTTCTGGAGAATAATTTCAAGGAATATATAAGTGATTCTTTTACTGCAGAAATGGAAAATGAACTAGATGAAATAGCGGAAGGAAAAAGAGAGTACTCTAAAACGCTTAAAGACTTTTACACACCATTTATAAAAGAAGTGAAAGCTAAAGAAGGTATAGAAAAACTCACAAACTTAGGCGAGGTACCGAAAGAGTTTCCCTGTCCCAAGTGTGATTCTTCTATGGTTTTTAAACTTTCCCGCCAGGGCAAATTCATGAGCTGTTCAAAATTCCCACAGTGTCACGGAGCTCGAACAATAGATGGAGAAAAGCTTGAAGGAATAAAAGAATTGGGTGAAGAGTGTCCGGAGTGTAAGTCTGGGCAATTGGTGGAACGAGATGGTAAGTTTGGAAGATTTATTGCATGTGGTAAATATCCTAAATGTAAATATGTCAGAAAAAATCCGGAAGAAGAAGCACGCGCCTCAACCGGAGTCCTATGCCCAATATGCAAAATTGGAACCATGACAGAAAAAAAAGGACGGTATGGAATCTTTTACAGCTGCTCGGACTATCCATCCTGCAAACATGCTATTAAGGCAAAGCCAACTGGAGATGTGTGCAAAGAGTGTGGGTCACTCATGATGGAAGGCACAAAAACAATACCCGTACGTTGTAGTAAAAAAGAGTGCCCAAATCATAAGCCGAACAAATTAAATAGTGTTACATAATATTGCAGAGTGCTTCGGCAGATGTATAATGAAAAAATATGCCGGAAATTAAGGAAATTATTGATTTGATGAATTCACCCTCACAGAGGGATATAAAACTCATTACAAAAGCATACGACTTTGCGCACAATGCCCACAAAGGGCACAAAAGAAACTCGGGGGACCCATATTTTGTGCATCTATTTGAAACAGCAAAAACTCTAGCGGAGCTTGGTATGGGGCCACGAACCATATCCGCCGGATTTCTGCATGACACAATAGAAGATACAAGCATAACTTCAGAAAAGCTGAAAAGTTCATTCGGAAACAAAATACTATATCTCGTGGAAGGAGTTACAAAACTGGGATCATTGAAATATCACGGCACAAAAAAACACACGGAAAGTCTCCGCAAACTATTCGTGGCAACTTCTCAGGACCTTCGAGTTCTTATCATCAAGCTTGCTGACCGACTGCACAATATGAAAACACTGGAGTTTGTTCCAGAAAACAAACAAAAAAGAATAGCTCTTGAGACACTTGAAATCTACGCCCCGATTGCTGACCGTCTCGGCATGGGACAATTAAAGGGAGAGCTTGAAGATTTAGCCTTTCCTTTCGTATATCCTGAAAAATACGAAGAGGTTCTTCATCTCTTAAAAATGAAAAGTAAGGAGACATTGAAGCATCTTGAAAAAATATACAAATCTCTTAAAAAGAGTCTCGCGAAGCATGATATAACAAACATTCGCACTGAATATCGAATGAAGCGATTGTATAGTCTATATCAAAAACTTAAACATAAGGACTGGGATATTGATAAAATATACGATATCTCAGCCTTGCGTATCATTACCTCTACGGTCAGCGAATGCTACCAAATACTGGGAATTATTCACAACAACTGGCGCCCACTGCCGGGGAAAATAAAAGACTATATATCATTTGAAAAACCAAATGGATACCAAAGTCTCCATACAACTGTTTTCACTGGAGATGGTGGTATTGTAGAAATTCAAATACGAACTGAGAAAATGAACAGAGAAGCTCAGTACGGTGTTGCTGCTCATATATCGTATAAAGATTACTTTAAATCAAAAAAAATAAGCCCAAACCTACTCTGGTTTAAAGACCTGTTGCCTGTGATGGAATGGGGTAACAATTCAAAATCAGCAGTAAAGAAAAAAGGCCCAAAGTATACCCGCCCAACCATTCCACAGTGGATACAACAAATTGCAGAATCACAAAAAGGCGTTTCTGGATCGGAAGAGTTTTTGGACACACTTCGAACAGATTTTTTCAGTTACCGCGTATTCGTATTTACACCACGCGGTGATGTGGTTGATCTTCCTGTAGACTCAAGTCCTGTTGATTTTGCGTACGCAATACATTCCGATATTGGAGACCATATATCGGGGACTAAGGTAAATGGAAAATTGGTATCTCTTGAAACTAAACTTAGGAATGGCGATATTGTTGAAATCATGACCAAAGAATCAAGTCATCCTACACAAAAGTGGATGAATTTTGCAAAAACAACAATAGCACGACGTCATATTAAGTCAACTTTGCAAAAAAATAATTGAAGTATATAAAATGCGAAAGAAGATCATATATTATTTTCTTCCGCACCATGCCGATATACCTCGCTAGATGTCGAATTCGCCGACTTTAACCCCACGAATGAAAGCATCCCATTCCCTCCTATTGAAATGTAACTTATTATCGCCCGGGATTTTTGAATTCCTGACGACGATTGTGTCATCATCCCTGTGAGCAACTTCTACACAGTGCAACCCAGGCTTCCGACTTAAGGAAGACTTTCGAAAAGCACCGTCTTTAATCATGGTATTCATGACTATTCTCCACTGTTGTTACAACCAATCTCAGCATTACACAGTTGAAAGATAATTGCAAGCACGGCAAGTAGAGAGATGGTAGTTAACTGCGCAGTAATTTAAATTGAAAAATTCTTGACGGAGTAGATATCTTCGTCACCATCCCGCTCTACTTCCGGTCTGTCATCCACTGGCTGATCTTTCGTTGAAGCAACTATTTCTTCTTTTATATCTTTTTCGGTGACAGGTTTGTCGTCTTGCGGAACATCATTCTTTTTATCTCCACCTGCGTGGAGTATTTCTGCAATACTTTTAAGGTCGTCTCCAGAAAAGAAATCAATAAGAATTTTCCCACCGACTTCGCGCTGTTCTATATGTACGCGTGTTCCAAGCTTTTCGGTGAGTTCCTTTTCAAGTGCAATTATTTCAGGGTCCAAATAGGATGACTTTTTCCTTACTTTATCTTGAGCAACCCGCCGAGCGATTGCTTCTGCTTCGCGCACGGTGAGCTTTTTCACCATAACTTCCTTATAAAGTGTGTTTTGCTCTTCCGGTCTATCGCCAAGCATCATCATAGGACGCGCATGTCCCTCTGAAATGACTCCCTCAGCAAGTGATTGTTGTATTTCAGGTGGGAGAGCCAAGAGTCGTAAACTGTTTGATACATATTCTCTGCTTTTTCCGATTTTCTGCGCCACCTGGCTGTGTTTGAAATGAAATTCACTCACCAACTGTTGAAATGCTCGTGCCCTGTCAATTGGGTTTAGGTCTTCTCGTTGAACATTTTCAATGATAGCAATCTCAAGCTTCATTTTATTGTCATCCTCACCGGTACGAATTGTAACTGGAACTTGAGTAAGACCCGCAATCTTTGAGGCACGCAATCTCCGCTCCCCTACAATGAGCTCGTACGAAACCGAGAGTCCCCCGTCCTCGCGTTGTTCCTCATGACGGGTTGCCACGAGCGGCTGAAGTATGCCGTACTGGCGAATCGACTCGGCCAAATCAGCCAATTTACCCTCATCAAAATCACGTCTTGGCTGGTACGGGTTTGGCTTTATTTTATCTATCTCTATCCAAAAAATTGAATCGCTGTAAAATTGTGACATATTGTATGAATGAACTGTATTGTAACATCAACATCCAGTCTCACAAAATTGCTTCATATGGCTTAGTGCTATAATATGTGAAATATGCCGGAGTGGCGAAATTGGTAGACGCGCACGACTCAAAATCGTGTGGGGCAACCCATGAGAGTTCGATTCTCTCCTCCGGCACTACTTTCAGGGTTTCCGCCAGAGGCGGACCCGCCTTTGGCGGGCAAGTCCCTCCTCGCCCACCATTTATTCTGAAAACATAATTGATTGCCTCAAAATACTGTGGAGGAGAAATGCGAATTAATAAGTATTTCTCAATGAGAGTTCGATTCTCTCCTCACTACGAGGAGTTGTGTTTTTTGAAGAAGCAGTATAGTATTGCGCCAGAAATATCGCTCAATGACTTAAATCGAAGAAAGGAGGTGGAATTTATGACAATCAACAAATATTGGATTGAAAAACTCGCAACACTCGGAGCTTTGTGGCAACACGATGGAAATAAGAAAAGACCATATGCCCTTCTCACTTCTGGACTAATCAGTGATGGATTTATTAACTGTAGCAAACTCATTGAGAGGCCGAGTGCACTAGAGGGGGTTGTAGACAGTCTTCTTCGGAGAGCGCCTGATCTTCCAACCAATAATGTAGTGGTCGTTGGGTCTGCTATGGGAGGTATTACTTTTGCTCATGAGGTCGCCCGACAACTGGGAATTCAGTTTCGTATGTGGTGGACCGAAAAACACGACGGGTTAATGCATCTTGCTGATAGGTTTGAAGTGACTGGTGATGAAATAGTCCTCCTTGTTGAGGATGTTATGACAACCGGTGACACAACACGGAAAACGAGACACGCAATGACACAAATGGGAGTGAAAAAATTTGTTGAGTTTACTCTTGTCATCGCAAACAGGTCTGGGCACGATGTGTTTGAAGGCAACCCATTGGTGAGTCTTGTTGATCTTAACTTCAATGTATGGGAGAAGGGGAGAAATCCATATTTGGATGATGGCAAGGAGTATGTAGAGCCTGTTCGTCCAAAAGGAAATTGGGATATCCTCACCCAATCATATGAATCCTAATTTATCTGTAGAGATATAAACAGTCGGTGTCTATAATGGACACTGGCTGTATTTTTTATTTATTATATTTTTCCTGTTTATTTTTTTGACTTAAGGTAGTCAATCATCGTGTCGACATCGCTTATTTCAAACGGGTCATCGGGACAATCGTCCGAAAATCCTGGCTCAATAAAAATCTTTTCAATCTTTCCATCATCTACATACATACTGTACCGCCACGAACGCTCTCCAAAACCAAGGTTCTCTTTCTTAACCAACATACCCATAGCACGGGTAAAATCTCCAGAGCCATCGGGAAGCATTTTTACATTTTTTGCACCCAAGTGTTTACCCCACTGGAACATAACAAATGCGTCATTGACTGAAAGGCAGTACACTTCGTCAACACCGAGTCCTTTCAGCTCATCATATTTCTTTTCATATCCTGGTAAGTGTGAAGTGCTGCATGTCGGCGTATATGCACCCGGCAGAGCAAAAATCACTATTTTTTTTCCTTTGAATAATTCTTTTGTCGACACATCCTGCCAACGGAATGGATTTTCTCCACCTATATTTTCGTCACGTATTCGTGTTTTTAGTGTGACATCAGGAACTATTGGTGGAGTTTTGAGTTCTTTTTTCATAATATTTTTTATATTTTATGATATTATCGACACCATAGTAGCATGAAAAAAAGCAAAAAAGCAAAAATTATTGTAGTTGTCGGTCCAACTTCCTCTGGAAAAAGTAGTGTGGCGGTACTATTGGCGAAAAAATTCGGTGGTGAAGTGATTTCAGCCGATTCACGACAAGTGTATAGGGGTTTAGATATTGGTACCGGCAAAATCACCAAAAGAGAAATGAGAGAAGTCCCCCATCATTTACTTGATGTTGCGAGTCCTCAAAATACCTATACAGCAGCACAATTTAAAACTGCCGCGGGAAAAGCAATTAAAAAAATACTTTCAAAAGGAAAGATTCCTATTATTGCAGGTGGTACTGGTTTTTATATTGATACTCTCTTGGGTACAATTTCAATTCCAGAAGTACCGCCCGATAAAAAACTGCGAGATAAACTTGAAAAAAAGAGTACAGAAATACTTTTTAAAACACTACAGAAACTTGATTCTAATCGGGCACGGACAATTGACCGATATAATAAACATCGTCTCGTGCGTGCTATTGAAATAACGACAACGCTCGGACATGTGCCACCTCATGCGAAGAAAGTGTCTCAATATGAAATCTTCAAAATTGGTATCAGGACTGATGATAAAAAACTGAAAGAGAAAATAACTACTCGCTTATTCGTACGAATTAGACGTGGAATGATTGCCGAAGCAAAACGATTGCATGAGAGTGGTTTATCGTTTAAACGAATGGAGGAACTCGGTCTTGAATATCGTTATCTTGCAAAACATCTCAAAGGCGAGATAAGTAAAAATGAAATGATCACTAAGCTTGAGATTGAAATTGGGAAATATAGTAAGCGTCAAAAAACATGGTTCAAGCGCGACAGAAAAACACAATGGTTCTTGCTTGCTGAGATTAAAAAGATAGAAAAAGCAGTACAACAATTTTTAAATAAATAATTTCTGCGGGTCCGGCAGGAATCGGTCACGAGTTACTAAGTTTTTTGCTTCACTCCGCTCACAAAAACCTAAGTACTCTCGACCCCGCCTCAGCGCTTCATCGTCCTCAGGACGCGCGCTTCCGTCTTTCGATTCCTGACATCAAAAACAATCAGACACCTCAACAAAAAGTTGAAGTGTTTGATTGTTGCGGGTCCGGCAGGAATCGAACCTGCAGTCCTGGTTTTGGAAACCAGTGGTTTACCGTTAACCGACGGACCCGTTAAACTTCTATAATTATATGAGAATTTTCTACCTTGTTCAAACTTGAGAAAGTTCGAGCATACTAAATCTCGACGCTTTGGTCGAGACCCCTACATTGCGTCGGGCTACAGGTCCTTTTGTTACTTTTTTTGCTCTTTATGCATTACTTGTTTTCGGCACCATTTACAATACTTTTTGAGTTCTATTTTTCGTTCAACTTGCTTTTTGTTTTTTCTGCTCCAATAATTGATTCTTTTGCAGTCGGAACACACTAGTTTTATAAGTTTATCTTGTGACATTTACCCTCTCTAAATTTTTAGCTATTAAAATTTAATGTTTTCGACTTACCTGTAAACGATTTATTTCATCTCCTAAGCTATTTTCCTCACTTTTTCGTTTAGTTTCGCTAAACTTAGCTAAAAACTTAGGAGGGTGAATTTTTATCTAATTAGGTAGCAACTATAAGCAATTTCCATAAGTTCGTCAATTTCCAATATAAAGACTTGTTTATGCAGCATCATCAAAAATAGGAGGAAGAACTGGGGTTTTTTCATAAAAACAACATAAGTACTCGCTCATTCTATATTTTTCCGCTCCGTTTAGGATACACATTTCTACCGATAGTTCACCTTTTTTCGTATAGCCATGCTTGAAAACGCATGAATCTTTTCTGCGTATCAATTCATATATTTTGTCTCCGTCCACCCGTGGTTCAGGTAATGGAACAACAGCTTCAATTTCTAATGGTTTATCAATAGGAAGTGGTGCACTTATGACTTTAGCCTTAACACATCTTATTTCCTCCCACGGGCGACCAAACTTTTTAGGATTGTCTTCATCTAAGAAAGTGGTCATAATCAAATCAACTACGAGCCATGCTGAGAGAACAACAACAATTCCGATAAACACTCTCCAGAAGACATCATGTGCTTTTTGGATTTTCTCCATATTGGAGCCTGCGGTCACATAGGTAAAACCAGCATACGCAAACATCAAAGTCCCTACAAAGACAGCAAAATACACCAAAAAGTTAATGATGTTTTGTGCCAGTACTGTAAGATGGCATGCCTGACATTCCGGACCAACACATGGTACTAATCCACTTGGCCCGCCTGGAAATGCCTGCGCAAACACATCAGCTATTGGAATAAAAACAAACAGGAGAACAACAAGCACTAATGCAATTGGAAGTGTTTTTCTAAACATAAGCTAATAATACAGAGAAAACCCGGCTCTCGCTAGTTTTCCTCTCCACTTTCGTTTACCATGAGATCAAAAATTGTTAATTGAGGAACAAATTATTTTTTTGTCCAATTTGGATAATATTAATGCTCTATGTAAGAATGGAAAATCAGTTTCTCCTATTGATACAAAATGTGCCTCCCGCTTCTAACGTGGCACACAGGTCATATGCTTGACCTGCATTTACATATCCTCCCTGTCCGGCATTCCACGGCTCATAAGTATATCTATATGTTGAATTATTAAGTGGGTCCTTGGGTAGCGCACTCATAAAACCGTCTGTAATCAAATCCCGTATATCACTGTTTGCGTCCCAGTCTCCGGTACCTCCAGCGCCGCCACAACTACCTTCGGCTCCATTACTCGTGTCGGTACATAAGTTCTCTACCTGCGTATAAGCACCATATTTGTCGTAATTAAACTCAAGAGCTATTTCTAATTGTCTTATATCTGCTTGCCTTTTTGCATCTCTTGCTTTTGTCCGCGCGGTATTAAGACTTGCTAAAACCACAGAAGATAAAAGTCCGATAATTGAAATGACTACAAGAAGTTCTATGAGAGTAAATCCACTTTTGTGATTTCTATTAAACATATATTTTCTAAATCCCACCAGGAACTTGACCTGAAATAATTTCTATTCCAGTTACGGAATCAATGGTTTTTTCTACTTCGGGTGAACTTGTTCCAAAAAATAAATAGAGTGCTATGAGAGTTATTACAACAATAATTCCAATAACAACATACTCCGCCTCTTTTTTATTTTCAATTATCTCACCGGAATGGGACATAACCCACTGAACAATCCCCGACTCTTCTTCCGTATAAGGTGAAATTGATGATTGGGCTTCGTTGAACTTCACTCTAGAGACACCAATTTCCTCTCCATCATTGTTCTGCTGATCCATGTAATTTGGTTAGTAAACAAATCTAAGTTTTCTCGCTCTTTTAGAAAGAATATACTGCAAAAGTCGGGTTGACAACCCGGTTAGCGCAAATCTCCCCAGCAGAAGCTGGGGAGATTTGACTATGTGCGCCGGGCAGCAAACTAGGATTCGTCCTGACGGTCACTAATTCGCTATGCTCATAAGTGCCGCGGGACACGGCTCAGCGCTTTTTCGTCCCCCAGACGCGCGCTTCCGCCGTTCGAATCCTGCCAGACATTCAGCACAAACCTCCCCAGCAAAAGCTGGGGAGGTTTGACTATGTGCGCCGGGCAGGATTCGATTCTTACAGAATCTGTTCAGGCTGTATGATATTTTTCATTCTTCAAAATATCGACAACCTTTTCGAATCCATGAGCAAAATAAAAACAAACACCAGCGCAATGCTCGTGTTTGTTTTCATTTGTGCGCCGGGCAGGATTCGAACCTGCGTAGCTCGAAGAGCGACAGATTTACAGTCTGTTGCGATTGACCACTCCGCCACCGACGCAAAAGCAAGCACAAGTGCTTGCGAAACTTATGCTAGCACTTTCTCTCTTCTTTTTGAAGCAACTTTTTGCTTCTTTTTAGATGCGGGTGTTGCTTGTTTCTTTACATCAAAAGTAAATTCTTTGTCTTTAATTCCTACTGTCACCTTACCTCCCTCCATGACACCACGGGAAACCATGAGAGACGCAACTGGTGTTAGAATTTTATTTTGCACGAGACGTTTGAGCGGGCGCGCACCATACTGTGGATTGTATCCTTCTTTTGCTAAATATGAGAGCACTTCCGTCGAAATTTCCAAATCAATATTCTTTTCTTTGAGACGTTTTCTGATAATATCAACCTGTAATTTCACAATCTGTGACACAGCTTCCCGAGTAAGAATATTGAAAATAATAATTTCATCAAGTCGGTTTATAAATTCAGGACGAAAGTAATCCTTAAGACTTTTCATTACTTTTCCTTTCGCCTCGTTGTATTGACTACTCTCATCATCTTCATTACTACTAAACCCAATGGTTGCCATCTTATCTATGTGTTCAGAACCAATGTTTGAAGTGAGCACTATAACAGTATTTTTAAAGTTTATTTTTCTACCTTTTGCGTCGGTCAGGTGTCCGTTATCAAGTACCTGAAGCAGAATATTAAATACTTCCGGATGTGCTTTTTCTATTTCATCAAAGAGTAATACTGAATATGGTCGATGTCTGATAGTTTCAGTCAAGCTCCCTGCCTCATCGTGCCCAACATATCCAGGAGGAGCGCCAATCATCTTAGAAACTGAGTGTCGCTCCATGTATTCGGACATATCCACTCGAATGAGCGCTTTTTCATCGTCAAAAAGAAATTCTGCAAGCGCTTTGGTGAGTTCGGTTTTACCAACGCCGGTTGGGCCCAAAAACAAAAACGAACCAATTGGTTTGTTTGGATCTGAAATGCCGGCACGCGAGCGTTTTACTGCGTTTGCAATTTCTTTCACCGATTCATCCTGTCCAATAATCCGCTTTTTGATTTCATCCTCCATCCTATTGAGCTTTTCTGCCTCCTCTTCAAGCATTCGCACAACAGGAACTCCAGTCCAACGCGATACCACATCAGCAATTTCTTCTTCTGTGATTTCTTCTTTGAGAATCCTGCGCGATTTTTGGAGTCTTTTAAGCCGCTTTAATTTTGTTTCCAAATCTTTTTCAAGTCCTGGTATCTTTCCGTAGCGAATTTCCGCTGCTTTAACTAAATCTGCTGACACTTCTGCGGATTCAGCTTCTATACGCAGGAGCTCTAAATCTTTTTTGATTACCTTAATTTCAGAGAGTACCTCTTTTTCATTGTTCCATTTTAATGAAAGTTCTGAAGTTTTTTCTTTCAGATCTGCGATTTCCTTCTCTATTTTTTTTACACGGGCTTTTGCTTTTTTATTGTCAGATGACTCAGCATCTTTTTTAAGTGCTTCGCGCTCAATTTCCAAGTGCATTATATTTCGATGCGCCTCTTCAAGTTTGGGTGGTTTGTTTTCAAGTGCAATGCGAAGTGCAGATGCTGCTTCGTCAATAAGATCAACTGCCTTGTCGGGCAAAAATCGGTCAGTAATATAACGGCTGCTTAGATTTACCGCAGAGACAATACCATCATCGGTAATATGCACACCGTGATAAAGCTCATACTTTTCTCGCAAGCCACGTAAAATATGCACCGCATCTTCAACCGATGGTTCAAGTACTTGAATTGGTTGAAAACGCCTCGTCAGTGCCGGATCTTTCTCAATGTATTTCTGATATTCTTTAAGTGTTGTTGCACCGATTGCTCGTAGTTCGCCGCGTGCAAGAGCAGGTTTGAGCATGTTTGCAGCGTCTTGTGCCCCTTCCGCCTGACCGGCTCCAACAATGGTATGAATCTCATCAATAAAAAGAATTATTTTCCCGTCAGCCCGCTCTATTTCCCGCAGAATATTTTTAAGTCGCTCTTCAAACTCTCCACGATACTTAGTACCTGCAATAAGCAACCCGAGGTCAAGTGAAAGAAGTTCTTTGTCTTTTATGGATTCAGGAACATCTCCCACAGCCATTTTCTGAGCGAGTCCTTCTGCAATTGCGGTTTTACCAACACCAGCTTCGCCTATAAGAATTGGATTATTTTTTGTTCTTCGTGAGAGTATTTGGATAACACGGTTTATTTCATTGTCTCGCCCTATCACCGGATCAAGTTTATTTTGCGCAGCATGCTCGGTAAGATTCTTAGTGTATTTCGCCAGCGATCGAAACCGCTTGGGCTGATCTACTTCCAAATCAGAGCTGCTTTTAAGATCTTGGAGTACTTGCAACACCGCCCCTTTTTCAAGGCGAAACCTAGCAAATACTTCCGCAGCGGGACCCGGATGTTCTAGAATGGCAATAAAGAGATGTTCTGTTGAGACAAACTGATCACCCAGACTGGAAGCGGCTTTACTTGAACCCTCAAGAACCGAGGCAAGCTCAGGTGTTAGATAGAGCTGGTATGATGGAGAAAGTACGGACGACTGTTCAGGTGTTTCTATAAGTTCAAGAAGTGAGTCGGTCAGAAGCATTGTGTCAATATCGAGTTTTTCAAGTATTGAAAATACCATGCTCTCTTCCTGAAGTACGAGTGCCATCAGCAAATGAAGTGGGTTAACGTGGCTTTGACCACGCTCTATTGCCAATTCGTGTGCCTTACGAACTGATTCTTTTGCTTTTGTTGTAAAATTAGCGAATGGAGGCATGTTGTTTTATTAAATGACACACTTACGATTGAGAAAAGTGTAGTACCAAAAAAAGATTATTCTTTTTCCGCGCTCAACCCTTCTAGGTATTCTACTAGTTGCGCTTCAACAACAGAAATAGGAGTATAATCCGCACCACCGCCATCTCTCGATGAGATAGTGCTAATGCCTATGACTTCACCGAAGATGTCGATGAGCGGGCTACCGGACAATACGCTGACCTCGCTGATGTTTGTCTCAATAAAGGAAAGTATAGTAATAGTTGCCGGTTCAGCATTTTCTCCTTCTACCTCAACAGTAATGTTTTTTTCCAAGAGTCCAGAAACGATTCCTATTGCGACATTGGTTCGATTCTTGCCACCGAGTGAAATTATAGTCTGGCCGAGTTTCAATACACTGAGATCAGACGAAAAAGTAACTGTCTTAAATGAAATGGTTTCGTCTTCATCTTGTACTATTTTCAAAAGCGCAGTCGCCTTTGCATTGAGAACGATTTCCATTGGGTATACACCTCCATGCGAAAGAGATGCAAAATAATCGTAGTCGCCGAGGATTAGTGAGCTGTCTGTTGATACCAGTCCGCCTTCTGACACAATAATTCCGATGCCTACAAATGTTTCATTTTCACCTCCAATAACTTTTCTGCTGATTCTGACAAGATGTTTTGAGTTTTTTTCAATTGAATCTGTGATAATATCATTTTCTTTTACCACAATTGTCTTTGTAATAATGGCGCCTTGGGATTCACCCGGAACCACCCGTTCAACTGTTCTCTCAACAATTCGGTTGATAGTCTGTGTTACTGCAGGTGGTGCCTGATCCAAAAGAGAAACGGTAACGATACCCGTCGCGATTGAGGTTACAAAGCTGACCAGAAGGGTCAACAGAATTATTTGCATTTTAGTCAGTTCTTCAATCTCCATACTCTACATTATAAATAAAAAAACCACTGCCAGCAAGAGATATATACAATATTTCTCCTCTGATTTTTTAGTTTCGTGTGAAAAATATCATCTTTTACGCAATATGTCAAGTTCAGTCGTTTCTGTGTGTTTTTAAGATATCGCATAATATCTTTACAGTATGGGCAATATCTTTTTTTACTGTAGCACTCCCCAATGAGAAGCGCAGAGAACTTGATGCAAGCGTGTCATTTTTCCCTAATGCCGATACAACATACGACTTTTCCGTTTCCTCCCCAATACAGGCACTCTTTGATGAAGTAGCTATGCCCTTGTCATCAAGCGCAATAACTAAAAATTCACTTTCAAAACCTGGAATTGATACATTTATGTTGTTGGCGATCCTTTTTTCAGCACTACCATTAAGCTCCGCTCCTTTTATATTTCTTAATAATTCTTGTATGAAATAATCACGAAGCAGTGTCACTTTTTTAACTTCTGTTTCGCGGTTTGAGATTGCAATAGAAAGCGCACAGCTAAAACCAACAATAAGCGGGATATTTTCTGTGCCGGCACGCACGTTGTTTTCCTGACTTCCCCCTTTGTATATTGAATTTATCATAACTCTATTTTTTATATACAAGCATCCAACTCCTTTTGGCCCGTAGATTTTTTGTGCATCCAAACTCATCAGATCTACACCAAGTGACTGCGTATTACACGGTAGATACAATGGAGTCTGACTTGCATCGGTATGTATATATGGAAATGTTTGTTTGTTTTCTGCTCTCCATTTTTGAACAACATGTGCTATTTTAGCAATTGGTTCTACCGTACCGATCTCACTGTTAGCATACATAATTGAAACAATAACCGTTTCTCTCAAGAGTGATTGATACATAGCTTCTGCAGAAACAAAACCATACCTGTCAACAGGAAGGTAGGTCACCCTAACCCCCATTTCTTCAAGTTCTTTAAAACAATTAAGTACTGAAGGATGCTCAATAACGCTTGTAACTGCATGCATATCTCTTAATGCCACTCCTTCTTTTTGACGTGCGGCGACAGTGCCAAAAATTGCAAGATTATTGGATTCGGTACTGCCACTGGTAAAAACAATTTCACTGTTGCGTGCTCCAATATTTTTGGCAATTTCCCCACGTGCATGCTCAAGCGCCTGTTTCGCCGCTATTCCCTCCTTGTGCAACGAACCAGCATTGCCAAAAGTATCACTCCAGTACTGCTCCATACTCTTTTGCACACGGCTATTGAGTGGTGTTGCCGCGGCGTAATCGAGATACAACCGTTTTTTGCTTTTTTTAATCATGTTTATATTTGGTCACATTGGCATTGTATAGACCTAAAGTGGTTTTTGCAAAGGGTGCCTAAATATGCAATAATTCGTACCGATGTCGCGTATTTAAGCCATGATTACCGAGACGTATATACTTACATACATTCTTGCTGGAATTGTTTTATTTCTTTTGATTCTTGTTGTACGGCTTGAGATGCGATTCAAAAAAATACTTCACGGAAAAAATAGTGAGAACTTAGAAGATTCACTCACCGTGATAGGAAGTGGACAGAAAGAACTGGAAGCATTTAGAGATGAGGTTGAATCATACCTACGCAATGTTGAAAAACGCCTCGCACGGAGTATACAAGGAATCGGGACCGTGCGATTCAATCCATTTCAAGCAGCCACAGGAGGAAACCAGAGTTTTGCTACTGCATTTCTCAACGAAAAAGGAGACGGAGTGGTAATATCAAGCATTCATGCACGCGACCGAATAAGTATCTTTTCAAAATCAGTGCAGGAATATACGTCCGAACATGAGCTTACCAATGAGGAGAAAGAAGCAATCGAAATTGCTAAGAAAATGATAGTGTCATAACAGTATGAACTCTCAAGCAACTTATTATGGACAATCAAAACAAAAATCACATAGATCGACCGGCTGTCGTTGCTGTAATGGGACACATTGACCATGGTAAATCAGCACTTCTTGATTACATACGAAAAACAAATATCGTTGAACATGAGGCAGGCGGTATCACGCAGCACCTGTCCGCGTACGAGGTAGTGCACAAAGACCAATCTGGACAGGAGAAAAAAATAACATTTCTTGATACACCGGGCCACGAAGCATTTCAGAAAATGCGCTCTCGCGGTGCGACTGTCGCTGACATTGCGATACTAGTTGTATCAGCTGAAGAAGGTGTTAAGGCACAGACACTTGAAGCACTGGCTTCAATTACACACTCCGGTATTCCTTTTATTGTTGCAATAAATAAAATAGACAAACCAGAAGCGAATATCGAACGCACAAAAACAAATCTTACAGAACATAAAATTTATCTGGAAAAACTCGGCGGTGATGTGCCGTGGATACCGATTTCAGCTAAAACCGGACAAGGAATACCTGAATTGCTCGATATGGTGCTTTTGGTCGCTGAGCTTGAAGAGCTTAGTGGCAACCCAAAAGTAAATGCGAGCGGTACCATTATTGAATCTCATCGGGACACCAAAAAGGGTATAAGCACAACTCTCATCATAAAAGATGGGGTTCTTAAAATTGGAATGTACGTCACCGCGGGCAGCACTTTGTCTCCAGTGAGAATCATGGAAGACTTTTTAGGTAATCCAATAAAACATGCAACATTTTCAAGTCCAGTAAAGGTAGTCGGTTTTAATGAAGTGCCACAAGTTGGTGCATCATTTTCATCATTTACCTCAAAGAAAGATGCAGAAAAGGCCACATTAAAAAAAGAAAAGTCCAGAAAAAAGATTGATGGAGTAGAAAATGGAAAAGAAGATGGAACACTCATGGTAGTACCACTCATACTTAAAGCGGATGTGCTGGGTTCAATCGACGCGATAAAACATGAAATAGATAAACAGAGAGACAAAACCATGCACCTTAAAATTATCCAAGAAGGTGTAGGTAACATCTCAGAAAATGATATCAAGACAGCAGGCGGAAAAGCAGGCACCATTGTGCTTGGATTCAATGTAAAAACTGATGCACCTGCAATATACATGGCCGAGCGACATGGTATTGCTATACACGTTTTTGACATCATATATAAACTCTCGGAGTGGCTTGAAGAAGAAATTAAAAAAAGAAAGCCTAAAATAAAAGTTGAAGAGATAACTGGCTCTGCACAGATTCTTAAAACCTTTAGCGCAACAAAAAACAAGCAGCTCATTGGAGGAAAAGTGACTAGTGGATCAATCGCTGCAAAAGGAACAGTGAGAATTATGAGAAAAGGAGAGATGGTAGGAACTGGAACTATACTTTCTATGCAGCAGCACAAAGCGGAAGTTAAAAAAATAGAAGTTGGAAATGAATTTGGCGCACAGGTGAATTCAAAGATTGAAATAGCACAAGGCGATGTATTAGAACATGTCTCCATTACTGAAAAATGAAACAAATACGGAGTGCGAAGCAATTTATTTTATGTATAATAAAATGGTTCTAGCCAAAGAAGAATCCATTGTGCTGACAAATACACTATGTCTTTGAGAACAGAGAGAGTCCGTGAACTACTGATCCACCAAGCGGCGGAGTTTTTGGAACGAGAATCGGATAGATCAACAATGATTACTGTGACCGACGCACGCATCTCAAATAATCTCAACCGAGCAACTATCTTTTTCACAGTCTACCCTGAAGAAAAAGAAGATGCTGCACTTGCATTTGCAAAACGACAAAGTAGTGAATTCAGAAGCTTTATAAAAAAGAAATTAAATATGAAACGCATTCCAATGTTCGAATTTGCAATAGACGAGGGAGAAAAGAACCGACAGAATATTGACCGTCTTTCAAATGAAAATTAATTGGCCTGATAGCCAAGTGGTAAGGCAGGGGTCTGCAAAACCCCTACACGGGGGTTCGATTCCCCCTCAGGCCTCATGATTGTATTAAAGATGTTTGTTATATAATATATAGCCTGAGAGAAAGCAAATTGATTTTATTTTTTTAAAATGCCGAGGTGGCGAAATTGGTAGACGCGCTAGTCTTAGGAACTAGTGGAGTAATCCATGGAGGTTCGATTCCTCTCCTCGGCACTAGAACTAGTTAAGTTATGATACGTATGTATTAGGACTTTTATAGTTCTTGTCGTGAGAGGAATCGAAAAGGTTGCCTGATATTTTGTGAAGAATGAAGCAAAATATCGACAACCTGTACTGATCCTGTAAGGATCGAGACTCCTGCCGGCAGGCAGATCCTCGGCACTAGATATAAAAGTACATCCGCCTATAGCTCAATTGGTAGAGCAACTGGCTCTTAACCAGTAGGTTCCAGGTTCAAGTCCTGGTGGGCGGACACGAGTAAAAAATACGATTCGCGAAGTGTATTTTTTAGTACGCAAACTGCTTTGCGTACGGCTCGTGTCCGATGTGGAGTCATGTCGCTTTGCGACAGACGAGCTGGAGCTGAACGCACTTAGTATTTTGCGAGGCATCGAAGCAAAATGGTTAGTGACGGGTAGCGACAAGTTATGACAACAAAGTGGTAAAGAATATTTAAAAAGTTTAATATAAACAATATGCCGAAGTGGCGGAACCGGTATACGCGCACGACTTAAAATCGTGTCCCGCAAGGGATGTGGGTTCGATCCCCACCTTCGGCACATTATAAAAATTCACTCGCTTTTTGCCATGTAAAATACATAGGTCCGACCTATGTATTTTATGATTGACTTTTATATATTTTTATGCTTTAACTGACTCGGAAACTGAACATTGACAGATTTGCTATACAAACTGTCTTCTCAAAAACACCAGACAAAGAGGAAGAAGCTATGAATACTGATACAGAAAAGAGTGTCCCTAGGAAAAAAGGTGCCGCCAAGAAAAAGGGTACCGCTAGGAAAAAAGGTGTCGCCAAGAAAAAGGGTGCGGATACGGATGTGAATAAACGTTACTTTTGGATTATTATAACTTTAATATATTTAGTGTTGTTTGCACTGGAAGTTATAGTTCTTTCCAAGTATGAAGTTCTTGTGCTGGATACAAAGGTAAACTTGGGACTTTCTGTTTTTCTTGCACAGGTGCTATATACATTTGCAAGTTTGCGAATTATTGGACCTAAAGAGCTTGGAGCTCGAAT
>JADFSL010000001.1:6636-13808 GCA_022560785.1 Patescibacteria group bacterium | reverse complement strand
TTTCGTCCGGTCTTGCTTTTATTCCATTTGGCTTCTTTAGATTGTCCGAAGAAACGAGACTTGTCATTCAAGATGAACTGCATGCCAATCCAGATGAAGTGTCCTTGCCCATCAAGATTCCATTTGGTTTTCCGGAGGAAGGGTCCGATGATCCTCTTGATGTTCGTATCATAGCTGAGGTTGCTATTATAGTTAGGTGGAGAATCTCAAAATTCATTACCTTTCTAACAACAATTGGCTCTCGCAAGGAAGCTCGGCGGCAAATGCAAGACAGTGCTGTTGCAATGCTTACAAGTGAATTTGCAAAAATCACTCCAGCTGTAGCACTCAAAAATCTCACTTCATATAACAATGATCTAAAAAAAGAGATTGGGAAGCGTGTCAGATTATGGGGTGTTTATATGGAAAACGCCCAAATCAAGGCAATTAATTTCCCCGATGAGCTGAGAAATGCTATCCAATTAGTGCCTATGGCTACAGCTGAAGCAAGAGCCACTATCATAGGAGCCGAAGCAGAAAAAGAAAAGCTTCGTTTGCTGGGTGAAGGTTCAGGTCAAGCTGAAAAAGCAATTCTTGAGGGCCGTACGGCTGGATTCAAAGATATGGCCGAAGAACTTGATATCAGATCAAGTTCAATACTTGGAGCAGAAACTGCTCGGGCAATAACCGAAAATCCTGGACAGAAGACCATAATTCCTGGGTCATCGGGATTTTCAAATCTTGTTTCAATAGCTGCTGTTATGGGAGAGGTATTTTCAGAGACAAAAGACACAAAAGACAGTAGTGAGGAAAAATCATGAGAATCGAAATTGTTGTTTTCTTTATTATTCTCGCAATGATGTTGTTACTTCGAATTGCTATAGGATATTCTGCAAAAAAACGGGATGAAAAGGTTCTTGATGAACTTGGTGAGAAAGATAAAAAGGAGTCGGACAAAAATAACCAGAAGTTGAAAAAAGTGGGAGAAGGAGAAATATTTACTTCCAAAAATCTCTGGCTTCTCGTCCTTATTGTAGTAGGTTACAGTTTTCTTCTAATGGCGATGAGTGTTGTTTTTCCTGACTTATGGAAGTTGTTATGGGAAAATCAGCCACTGTTCTGGCTCATTATGGTAGGGATGTTTGTCGGGATTGGGTTGCTGTTATTGCCTGGGAAATTATCTTCTTTTGGAGTACCGATTGGGTTTGCACTCATCATGGTATTACTCATTGGAATCGGTAAAAGTATTGTAGATACATTACCCAAAGAGGAGCAAGTTGCTTCAGCTAAGCAGAAAGTCTCAACTTCAATACCATCTCGGAAATTTGGAATATGGAATATTCTGGTTGGAACAGATCCGATACGGAAATTTTGTCCCCCAAGTGGAAGCTATACCACGATTGAACGGGAAAATTCTTTTGTTGGAATTCACTTCACGATAGTGCGTCCCAGTGGCAGAACAGTTTCCAAATACCACCCTCCTGGGGATACACATCTTGAAATAGGTGCCTTCAAGTGCCTAACAGCAACGGCACAAAGGGAAACAGAGATAACAATAGTAATCTCTAAAACTCCTCTATCGTAAAGATAGGGACTTCACTTCAAGCGGAAATAACTAATTAGTTAGTTATTTCCGCTTTTTCTTTTTATACCTCAAAATGCGCGGACCCGTCCGCGCATTTTATCTTTAATTTTGTTTCGTTATTGAGGCAAACTTATACCAAATGTATTAGTCACCACTCCTAGAATTCCAAAGACGGAAATCATGATAAACATCCCTATTACTCCCCAAATCATGTGCTGTTTTCCCGTTTCCCTTCCCTCATCTTCGCTAGCGCGAAGAATAAACTGAGCTCCACCATAGAGAAACATAACAAGGGCAAGGGTAAAGAGAAGCCCAATTAATGGATTGATTATATATTGATTGACATTCGAAACAAATTCAGTTACAGCAGCCATTTAATGCGTCATTAGATATTAACGCCTAATATCAACGCTTGGTATTGGTATGGTACCTCCAGTTTCAACATTGAATGTCTCGGCTAGGATGCCCACGAGACCCCACACTGACACCATTATAAACAACGCAAGAAAACCCCAAATCATTATATTGCGTCCTTCGGTTTTCTTCTCTTCATTGCCGGCGCTAAGAATATACTTTGCCAGCCCCCAAAAAAAGTAAAGGAGTGCGAGGGCGAGTACAACGGGAGTAACTGCACCAATAAGATTCCCAGCGGTATCAATCACATTATCAAGTCCCTGAGCACTGACTACTATTGGAGAGAGAGCGAGAATTCCAAGTGGAATAAATTTTTTCATTAGATTATAACAAATGTATAAATTAAATATTAAACAAGACGACCGATATATTACCTTCCATGATAATAATAGTACAAAGGTATGTACTTTGTAAATAAAGATATGTGGACTACCTCAGTCCAATTAAAAGAATGTCGCTTCAAGCATATGTAATATCCCCCATACTGACACCATCACAAAAAAAGTTATTATGCCCCAGAACATTACACTGCGACCCTTTTCCCTCTCAACTTCACTGTCAGCGTGGAGAATAAGAAAGTTTGCCATCCCCCAGAAAAAGTAAAGGAGTGCGAGGGCAATCAGCACAGGAACAATTGCCTGAAGTATGTCGGTAATTACATAAATTAAATCGCCAAGTGTATTTATCTGCATATCACTATTCTTCGTCACCTAACACAAGGTGTATTGCAGGGCTATCAGCTCTCACAGCTCTCAATTGGTCAACTGTTCCTTCTATCGCTTTTGAAAGCGTTGCTGCACCGAGCACAACAAGACCTCCTATTACCGTCCAGAGAAATGCTCGTTTTGCCTCTTCTAATTTATCTTTGTTGCCACGAGCGGCAACAAATAAAAATCCGGTGTAAATCACCGCGAGTACTATAATGGGAAATGCAATCTGTACCAATACATCTAGAAGTGCCGTCAGAAATTGATCAAGACTGCTAAACCGTAATGGATTTTTGAGTCCGTCGCCGTCTACGGAAGGTGTGTGTCCAGTAGCATGACCGGCTAATAATATAGAAGAAGGTAACAATAAAAGACCAGCGTACAGTGTAAAAACAATTTTTCTAGCTCTTTTCATATTGCTATTGTAACAAATTCTTCAATTCCTCGTCTGCAATACGCACTGCCTCACTCAGACGAGAGCGACCCGATATAACATTTTCTATCATGTCCTTGAATATCTCTCCCGACTTTTCATCGTTAGGATCAAGCCATGCACGCGCCATGAGTGCCGAGTCGTAAAATATAGACCGAAATGCATCAGTGGGGCGTACAGCAAGCAAATCGCGCCTTACTGGGGGCAGTCCGGTTACTTCTGCAAGAATAATAAGTGGTTCTTGACTTGTGAGTGCTAGCGCTGCGGAAAAAGAGGCATTTGGATTAGGAGCAGTCCGAGGAATTGCAAAGCTGCTCATTTTTCCAAATGTTATTTTGGTACTACCATCACGCGACTGCGGTAGTGGCGCAACATCAAAATTAAGGTTTGGGTTTGCATTTCGCAATCCTACCAACTCGCTTGCAAAGCCAATGTAGAGAGCCAAATCTCCCGCAATAAACGACTGCCTGGAACTCGGTAATGCCCTATTCCATGAGTACACTGATTTAACTGGATTTGAAAACTCGGTGTAAAAGCGCAAAGCAGCTTCGGCAGGAGCAATGACAGACTCACCCTGTTCCCGTAATACAACCTCCAACTCTCCGTCATGCCGATTTATAATTTTATTGCCGGCCTGAATAATAAGGGTGGAGAGAATCTCCTTTGCGTGGTCAACATTTCGATACTCGCCGAGTGCTGTGAGACTTGTCACAATGTTAGCCGCCCGATCCCGTTGTGTAATAATTGGACTTAAAGTAAATAATTCATCCCAGTACCGTGGAGGTGCTGACACACCCGCTGAAGAGAGTATGTCCCGGTTCCAGTAGAGAACCATTGGATCAATCGTAAATGGCAAACCGAGAATTCCATCCGGAGTCATGTACAATTCTCCTTCTTCAATAAAAGTGTCTTTAAAAGTCCTCTGCGAATAAACATCATAAGAAATATTGATTATCTTATCGCGGTGCTTCAGAATTGAATCTTGTGACAAAAGAATGAGATCAGGACCGATGCCTACAGCGAGCGCATTTACAAATTCGGTATCAAATGTACGCTCGTCTTTCTCTATATACGTTACCGTATCGAAATCCTCGCGAACCGCCCGTATCTCTTTTAGAAGACCATTCATGGTACGAGCATCAAGCGTTCCCCATATCACCACAGGACCTATCGTAGTATTGCCACCGCCAGAACCACCAAAGCCGGCAAAAAAGATTATGCCAACTATTGCAAACACCACAAACACCGCGATAATAATTATTTTGAAATTACTCATGTTTTCTTAAATACCAGACCATAGTGGTGTGCTCCTGCTTTAAACTCTCGTTCAAGTGCAAACCCGCCCTGCTCAAATAAATTCTTTGCAGTCGCTTTATCAATCACAACATCTGAATGTGGCCCGATGTTACCAAACGATTCAAACCAATCAATAAAAAATATACTGCCTCCGCTCTTGAGTACACGCCGTGCTTCAGAAATAGTGGTTTCTTTGTCTTCAATTTGAAATAGTATGTTAGTCAATATTACCGCATCGACTGACTCATCAGGGAGTTTGCTTCCCCCTAGTGTTTCAATATCACCACACAGAACATCAATCGTATCTTGTTGCTCTCTGCTTGAAAAATTCTTCACCTCTCTGAGAAGTTCTTTTTGAATATCTATCGCATACACCCGCCCGTACTCTCCCACAATCTGTGCTGCCGCTCTACTGTAGTGGCCAGACCCAGAACCAAAGTCAGCAACCCGCATGCCTTCACGCAGTTTGAATTGTTGTATATTTTTCTTTGGATCAGAAAATTTCTTATCAATCATACTCTATAAAAGTATATCGCCCTTGATGCATCCAAACAAGAAAAGAAACCAACAGAGTTGTTTACAGACAAATAAGTGATGCAATGCTGTCTCCTGCACGCAGTTTCATAATACGCACACCTTGAGTTTGTCTGCCCAGTGACGGAATCTCTTTTAGGTCAATTCGTATAACCTGACCTTTTTTTGAAATAACAACGAGCTCGCCTTCTGCATCGTCTATAATAATACGCGAAGCAATTATATCACCGGTCTTTGGAGTAACTTTTGCTGTTTTAATTCCAGAACCGCCTCGCTTCTGTATTTTGTAGTCTTTAATTTTTGTTTTCTTTCCGTAGCCGAATTTACTCAGTACCAGTACATATGGATTGGAATGACTTTTTCGTACAATACCAGTGCCTATAATTCTGTCGCCCGAGGAGAGCTTGATTGCCCGTACCCCCGCCGCCGAACGTCCCATTTCTCGAATATCTGATTCTTTAAATCGTATTGCCTGTCCTTTTGAAGTGGTGAGTACCACCAAGTCTCCTTTTTCAACAAACGAAGCAGAGATCAACTCATCGTCACTGTGAAGTGAGATCGCTATGAGTCCACTTCTGCGCACATCATAGAAACTTTCTGCTTTGACTTTCTTTGCAATACCATTTTTAGTTACCATCAAAAGTGAGAGTGAATTTTTCTTAACTTCTTTTGGCATTGCAAGCACCGAGGTTACATTTTCGTTCTGCGAGATAGAGAGAAAGTTCATGATTGATTTTCCCTTTGTTGCCCGCCGACCCTCTGGCACATCAAACATCTTTATCTGATATGCCTTACCTTTGTCAGAAAAAAAGAGTAGGTCGCTATGTGTGCTTGCAGTCAAAAAAGTAGTAACAAAATCTTCTTCTTTTGTGTTCAAATCGATAACGCCAACACCTCCCCGCCGCTGTTTTTTATACTCATTAGGATTGGTGCGTTTAAGATATCCCCCAGCGGTCAAGACAAGTATACTTTCCTCATCAGGAATCATATCTTCATCAGAAATTGATTTGATGCCATGTTTGATGATTTTAGTTCTTCGATTGTCGCCGTAGCGTTTTGTGATATCTGAAAGTTCTGTCTTGATGACTGCTGAAATTTTCTTCGCGCTCCCCAAGAGTACCTTAAGGCGCACAATGAGTGCCTGCACATCATTTAATTCATCTTCAATTTTCTTCCGCTCAAGCCCTGCGAGTCTCTGCAATCTCATTTCAAGTATTGCCGTCGCCTGTCTGTCTGAGAATTTGAATGCTTTCATCAACGACACATGTGCCTCCGGCGCGTCTTTTGATGCTTTAATGAGTTTGATGATTTGATCAATATGATCTAGTGCCTTCTTGAGTCCCAAGAGAATATGTTCTCGTTCTTCTGCTTTTTTAAGGTCAAACTCAGCACGCCTTTTCACAATCAACTGGCGGTGAGAAATAAACTCCTCAAGTACACCCTTGAGTGAAAGCGTCTGTGGCACTCCGTCAACAAGCGCCACCAAATTCATATGAAATGTGTCTTCAAGTGATGTGTGCTTGTATATATAATTGAGTACTTTCTGTGGCTGTGCTCCACTTTTAAGTTCAATGACAATTCGAATGTCTTTGGTTGATTCATCACGAAGGTCACGAATCCCATCAAGCTTTTTGTCACGAACAAGATCAGCGATTTTTATAATCAAATCTGACTTGTTGACACGATATGGAATCGAAGTAATAACAATTTGGAAACTCCCTTTTTTATCTTCAACGATCTCGCATTCCCCACGCACAACAATCCCTCCTTTACCGGTCGCATAGGCGTGCTGAATGTCTTTCTGATTGTATGCGATGCCACCGATTGGAAAATCGGGACCTTTGATGAATTGCAGAAGCTCATCGGTTGTAGCATTTTTGTTGTCTATGAGATGTATGGTAGCGTCACAGACTTCGCCAAGGTTGTGTGGTGGAATGTTCGTTGCCATACCGACCGCAATACCCAAAGTGCCGTTTAAAAGTAGATTCGGTACCGCGGCTGGCAGTACAACTGGTTCCCGTTTTGTATTGTCGTAGTTTGGTCGCCACTTTACCGTCTCTTTTTCAATGTCCCGCAAAAGCTCTGCCGAAAGTAACGACATCTTGGCTTCGGTGTAACGCATTGCCGCTGGCGAATCTCCATCTATGGAACCAAAGTTTCCTTGTCCTTTAATTAATGGATACCTGTAATTAAAATCTTGCGCCCTTTTTGCCATAGACTCATA
>JADFSL010000001.1:0-6626 GCA_022560785.1 Patescibacteria group bacterium | reverse complement strand
GATTCCCAGGTCCTTCCAAAATTACCCTGGCCATTGATTAAGGGGTAACGTAAAGAGAATGGCTGAACCATTCTTGCTAGTGAGTCATAGACTGCTGTATCACCATGTGGGTGGTATTTACCAAGCACGTCTCCAACAACCGCAGCGGACTTTCTGAATTTTGAACCTGAAGAGAGCCCCATTTGGTGCATGGTGTAGAGAATCCTACGATGCACAGGTTTGAGACCGTCCCGTACATCAGGAAGTGCTCGCGAGGTGATAACCGACATTGCGTAATCAAGATACGATTCTCTCATTTCTGAGCTGATGCTCTGCAAAATTACCCCTCTTACACCCTTATTTTCAGCATTTTTTTTCGCCATAGAATACCCGATTATACCACAACTGAGCCGTTTTTTTAAGCCTTTTTACGGGCTCTACAGAGCCTCTCCGGGAGGGGTGAAGCTATTTTTTATATCGCCCAGTTGCGCTTTTCCACTATCTAAAATAACAGAGAAGTTTGCCCTGATTTCAGAAAATGCGGATGGGCTCTCACTGTTTAAAGCACTTCCTTCGGTACTCGTGTAAGTAAAAATCGTAGCCAGAAGCCACACAAAAAATATTATTCCGGTAACAGTCGCCGCGCCAATAAGCACTACACGCATGCGGTATGCCTTCGGCTTACTTCTCAATGTTTCCAGATAGGTAAACATACATCCAAACTATTGCTTTTTACGAAGAAAGCACTACCACTTCCCCTTCTTTACCTTCCAAATCACGCTTTTTGAGTGTGAGCTTATCGAGTGTGCCATTATTAGTGACGCTCTCTTCTTTAAGAAATATACTGAGTGCATCTTTTTCACCTATGCCGGCGTAGTGCATCGGGATAATGATATTTGGTTCTAGTTCTACTGAAAGTTCGTGAGCTTCTGATGGACTAAGTACACCTTCGCCTCCTATTGGAACAAATAATACATCAATATTACCTAATAGTTCTTTTGTCTCGGCATTAATTTTGCGAGTGCCTAGTGCTCCCAAAAAACAGAGGTTTATTCCCTCTAAGGAAATCATGTATATAGTATTGATGCGCTCTTTACCACCATAGTTTGATACAGATGGAATGCCTCGTATATATACTTTATGCATTTCATATTCTCCCGGCCCTACAATAACAAATGGACTTTTGCCACCATGAGCAATTTGATCAACACCATTAAAATCAACATCATTAAGACTAATGAGTGCAATGTCCGCACCGAAACGAATCTTTTTTAATTTTGAATCTTTCGACACTGGATTGAGCACAAGTGTTGTATCACCAAAAGTAATTTTGAAACACTCTCCCTCGTGATAGCTGATAATCATAAGGAGCAGTATACCAGCTTCTCTTATCTTCTCCCAGCCTCTATCTTATCTATATTCCTACTTTCCCAAAAATCCGAAGGTCGGACCTTGGGAATTAGACAATGGATTTTATTGTTTGGCAAATATTGTGTATGTGTTCTGATCTTTTGCTTTACAAAAATAATTTTTTGCCTATACTAGGTGCCACGCACTCGCATGATATGAGTGTTTATAAGCACAGTTTAGAAGCTAATCCCTCCTGTACGCATTTCACTGGACATAGATTACAGAAGACACTTCTATCCCAACAACATGGAAGTAACATTAAGTGATACAGAAAACACCACGGCGAATAATACGCTGGACAATTTAGACGAACAACCGAAGAAAAAGAGCAAAAAGGACAGCTTGATGGCTCAATTTCTCAGCCAGACTGAAATACCACCGACTGTGGGTGATCTTGTTGAGGGTCCGGTAATTGATGTAGAAAAATCAAAAGTTTTTATTGATTTATATCCGTTTGGTACCGGTATTATTTACGGGCGCGAATTTTTGAACGCAAGTGATATTCTTCGGAAGGTCAACATTGGGGACAAGATTGCTGCGAAAGTCATTGATACGGAAAACAAAGACGGGTACATTGAGCTCTCACTTAAAGAAGCTCGTCAAGCACTTATCTGGAGCGAGGCCGAAGACGCAATTATGAATAAAACTATTTTTGAGCTTGCGATAAAGGAGGCAAATAAAGGCGGTCTCATCATAGACTGGCAAGGTATTTCAGGATTCCTACCCGCTTCCCAGCTCAAGACAGAGCACTACCCTAGAGTTGAAGATGGCAACAAAGACAGGATACTTGAAGAACTCCGAAAACTTGTGGGGGAAAAGCTGTCTGTCTCAATCATCACCGCTGACCCGAAAGAAGGCAAACTCATTTTTTCCGAAAAAGACCCTAAGAAAAAAGAAAAGGAACAAATTATCGACCGATATGAGATCGGAGATGAAGTGGAAGGAGAGGTAACTGGTATTGTTGATTTTGGTGTATTTGTAAAACTTGAAGAAAATTTAGAGGGGCTCGTACACATTTCAGAAATTGACTGGGGTCTCGTTGAAGATCCGAGAGACTTCTTTGTTGTCGAAGACAAAGTACGGGTTAAAATCATAGAAATAAAAGATGGTAAAATTTCTCTCTCCATCAAATCGCTAAAGGAAAACCCGTGGAGTGGTGCGAGCGATAAATACAAGAAAGGAGACGAAGTCACCGGTGTCGTAATTAAATACAACAAACATGGGGCACTTGCGTCAATTGAAGAAGGGGTTGCCGGTTTGGTACATATCTCAGAGTTCGACAGCTCAGAAACTCTTCAGGAAACTCTTGAGCTTGGAAAAACATACCCATTCACTATCACACTATTTGAACCAAAAGAGCACCGTATGACACTTTCGTATAAGAAGGAAAACGAAAAAGACCAAAAAAACAAGATTCTATAAGAAAAAAATGAGGTCGTCATGACCTCATTTTTTATTTTTGGTTATATATATTCATCGCCACCTCTCTCCCCTCCTCCACTAAACACAAAAGTGCTTTGTCTATTTTATCTGAAATTTCTGCAAGTATTTCGTACTCTTTTTTTGTAAATTTACCCATAATAAAATCGATTACTTTTGTATCTCCCTGCGGTTTTTTTAATTTGGGCTTTTTTAATTTTCCACTGGGTGTTGTTGGCGTTATACCAACCCGTACGCGAATGAACTCTTTTGTTTTTATACCACGAACTATTGATTCAACCCCCTTATGACCACCGGAACCTCGAGAAAAAGCAATTTTAAATGTTCCAATAGGCAAATCAAGGTCATCATATATCACAATTAGATGTTCAGCTTTCTTTTTGTTTGTTATAAAAGTTTTTAATGCGCTCCCTGATTTATTCATAAATGTTTGAAGAAGTATAAGATCAACCTTTTTTTTTCCCACTTCGCCAGATGATATCAAGGCATTTATTTTTTTATTTGTTTTCCATTCAGGAAAACTATGAGTATCGTGAAAATGCTCAACAAGTGTAGCTCCCGTGTTGTGACGGGTTCCTTCATATTCACTCCTCGGATTTCCTAGTCCGACTATAGTGATATTCATGTTTAATATAATACCACGACTGATTTGTAACAGCATTGGACAACACAGGAACGGCAAAACACGCATATCAATCTTGTGTCAAATGATAATGTGTAATACAATCTGCACAAATGAATCCTACCCCAGAGCCACAGCGAGAAAATTTTTTAAAAGAGATTTTTAAATTTTCATTAATTGCTCTTCTTATCGTAGTGCCAATACGATTCTTTATTGCACAACCATTTATCGTAAGTGGTGCATCAATGGACCCAACTTTCAATAGCGGGCAGTACTTAATTATCGATCAACTCTCTTATAGATTCAGCGAGCCACAGCGAGGTGAAGTTATTATTTTTCGATACCCAAAAGACCAAACTAAATTTTTCATAAAACGAATTATTGGATTGCCAAATGAAACAATTGAAATTCATGGTACGACAATCACTGTCATAAACAAGGACAATCCAAACGGTTTTGAGCTTACCGAACCATATCTAGCTGCAGCAAATGTAAAACGAGATTCTTTGCAATTGTCGCTAAGTGAAAATGAATACTTTGTAATAGGAGACAACCGTAGAGCAAGTTTAGATTCAAGGATATGGGGACCGCTCGAAGAGGCACTTATCATAGGAAGAGCTTTTGTTCGCCTTTTCCCAGTAAGCGAAATTGATTTGTTCCCCGGAACAGCAGTAAATAGTTACTGATTTATATTTCAATAACATAAAATGTCGCATTCAAAAACAGAACCAACAAATATAAGCGCACGAGAGTTCTCTGAAAAAGCTATTGCTGTTGCTTCGCATTACGGATTTGTAGCGAAAGAAAAGGTATTTTCACAGAAGGGTAGAAAACTAAAAACAAAAATAAAAAACCCCGACATACTTTTGAAAAAGACTGATGTGTTCAGTGGTGAACTTGGAGAAATAGTAAAAATGTATATTTCGCGCCACTCTATCCCACTTTCAGACCCGGCATTCATCTATCACAACAGCGCGACCTCAAAAATGGTTCGGTTTTGTCTTACGATTATCGGTATTGAAAAGAGTATTGCCGAGGCTCTTATTTTAAAAACGGCACTCGCAATACTCGGTGATGTCGGCTTTAAGGAAACCAGTGTTCATATCAATAGTATAGGAGACAAAAACTCCGCAACTGCATTTGCGCGAGAATTGAATGTGTATCTTAAAAAAAGAGCTGTCGATATGCCGGTTAACTGTCGGGAAGCACTGAAGCAAAATGCGTTTTATGCATTTGAACTACTGAAAAGAAAACACAACCCTATTCACGAAGATATACCACGGTCAATGGAATTCCTCTCAGACAGTGGTAGAAGACATTTGCGTGAAGTGCTTGAGTATCTTGAAGCAGTTGATATACCGTATGAAATTAATAGCAAACTCATTGGACACAAAGACTGCTACTCACAAACACTCTTTGAGATACGAAACAATGCGAGCGATGCACACAGTAAAAACAAAGTTGTACTGGCTTATGGTGGCCGGTGTGACGAGATAGCTCAGCAATTATTTCGTCTTCCGGTTCCTGCCGTTGGTATTTTATTTGAGTGGACTCCAAAAGGCGTTCGCGACACAGTACTTAAAATAAAAAGTGTCACACATCGGCCAAAGGTGTATCTTGTACAGCTCGGATTTAAAGCACGATTTCATAGTCTAGCAATAATAGAAACATTGCGAATGGCGCGGGTGCCGTTTCGGCAATCAATAAATTCCGACTTACTAACTTCCCAACTTGAAACCGCAACTATGCTTAAAATCCCATACGCAATTATTTTGGGTCAGCGTGAGGTAATCGATAACACTGTAATCATACGTAACATGGATTCACAATCTCAAAAAACCATTCCAATTGATACCCTCTCCGAATACGTAAAAACGCTCGGCGCAAAAAAATAATATCCTTGTCACTCTATAATCTCTGTGTTACTGTGCACTACACATGATTAATGTTCAGGTAGACAAAAACGGAAGCGAAAATTCTATAAGCTTGATTAGACGTTTCACCAAACGCGTTCAAGGATCAGGTGTGCTTCCCCGTGTACGATCAATACGGTATCACGCCCGCACGCTTTCAAAATTACTTAGAAAGAAAAAAACACTCAAATCAATTGCAAACAGAGCTAAGTATCAGGAGCTTATTAAGCTCGGCAAAATCACAGATAAACCTTATCGATTTAAGCGTCGCAGACGGTAATCACAAACATCTATGGCAGAGAGCACCTTTGCAATAACACAAACAACGAAAGGCAAGCTTCCGCGCTTGCCTTTTGAGCATATAAAAAACAACATTCTTGGAAAACGCTATATACTGAGTGTTGTATTTGTAGGAGATATGCGTGCAAAAGCACTAAATAAAAAATACCGTAAAAAAAATTCGGTTCCAAATGTGCTTTCGTTTCCACTCGAAAAACATGAAGGTGAGATTTTCATCAACCCAAACAAAGCAAGAAAAGATGCTCATCTGTTTGATATGAATACTACCAATTTTATTGGATATTTATTTATTCACGGGCTACTTCATTTGAAAGGTTTAGAGCACGGTAGTACAATGGATACAGCGGAAAATAAGGCGTGTAAAAAATTTGCTATCACCTTAAATCGTACTCGCCGAAGCATATAACGAAAAACCGCTACACAAAGGAGCGCTTGACAATGTAGTCATGGTTTTTGTTTTTGGGCGTTGCATTTTTTGTAATTTACGATAGCTAAAAATTCTCGCCCTCCTAAATTTTGCTCTGCAAAATATGAGAGGGTAAAAGGACAAAATGGCAAAAAATATGGCAGTCGGTATAGATGTCGGAACGCATCAGGTGAAAGTTGTAATCGCCGAGCATTTTCGAGACAAACACAATCGAGGACTTCCACGAATTATTGGAAGTGGTATTACCCAATCCAGAGGTCTGCGTCACGGCTATATTATCAACGGAAGTGATATCAGACGAAGTATTGGAAATGCGGTACATCAAGCTGAAACTGCATCTGGAGTTAAAATAAAAAAAGCATATATATCAATTGGTGGCGTTGGGATTGAAGAAATATTTACTAAAAGCGAAGTACTTATATCACGTGCTGATTCTGAGATAACCAATCTTGACATAAGTAATGCACTCGACGCAAATGAGGAAAAAGTTCGTGAAAAATTTATAAATAGAAAAATAAAAAAAGAATACCCCCGA